>JBDTKB010000320.1:0-41357 GCA_039935555.1 Ginsengibacter sp.
CTTTGCTGGAGTGTCTTTAAAGATTTGGACGGGGCCGCATTGCATAATCTCTTTACAACAGAAAAAGGAATACCTGATCTCATAAATAATTATGGGCGCACTAATCTTCAATTTAGCAAATTCGTAAGAGAGCCTTTGCTTTTACGCCCAACAGCAAGGTTGCTAACGAACGTAGTCGATATCATTAAAATTATGGATGAGGAAGGAGGCGCTAAAAGGGCTTTAATATTTGAACACCTAATCGGCAAAGTTGAGATAGAAGCGCAGAACGGCCAGGTGTATGCGCCAGGCAATGTTGTCAAGCTTATGGTAGAATTGATGCAACCAACTTCGGCCGATTTGATTTGGGATCCTTGTGCGGGCAATGCAAATTTTTTGATAAACTGTGCTACTTATATCAAGCTTAAAAATTCATCTGCTATTAATAATTTTAATGAAAATTTTTACGCAGGAATTTGTACTGGTATAGAAACAGATCCCATTCAGCTTCGGATTGGCGCAATGAATATGATCATACATTCAATTAATAACCCTAAATTAGACAGCCAAAATATTTTAAATGAGGTTGCCACTATTGAGCCAGGGCAGGCCTCGTTGATCATGTCAAATTTATTTTTTGATGATGCCTCCGCAAAAACACAAATCGTCGCAAACAAGTCACAAGGCGTAAACGACAGAAAAGAAATTCAATTCTTACATCTTATTGTAAAACATCTTAAAAAAGGAGGAAGGGCAGCCGTACTTGTGCCGGAATACATTTTATATAATAACGCACCGGATATTAAAACAATACGTCAGCTTATTATTGATGAACATAAATTGGAAGCCATAATTACATTGCCACATAGCGCTGGCAAAATATTTTCAGGCGCATGTATTTTAATAATAGACGATTCAACATCCGGAACCACTGATGACGTATGGTTGTATAAAATGAATGCATCGATAAATAAAACATTGCCCGACGATACTACCCTAAAAGAAAATAATGTTTGGGAAAGTTTCGATGATTATAATAATATTAATGACCTTTTAACGGAATTTAAAAATAAAAAACAGGAGGCAGACAGATCGCGTACTGAAAATAGTTTTTATGTAACCGCAGAAGAAATTAAAGACAATAACTATAATCTTTGCTTTAATGAGTATAGAAAAGTAGCGTCACCCAAACATATTAATACAACGGCAGAAGTACCTGGTATCTCTACAAAGAAAAACCTTACGTTACTAACTATAAAACCAAAATTTAATATTGACTTACTAAAAAGAAAATTTAATTTATCAAGAATAAAAATTGATGCACCAGGAATAAAATTTGATATACTAAAAACAAAATTAGATTTACGAAGAATAAAACTTGACCTACCAAGAATAAAACCAGATTTCCTAAGGACAAAATTTCATTTACGAAGAATAAAACTTGACCTACAAAAAATAAAATTTGATCCGGTAAAGATAAAATTAGGCCAACGCTTACAACTGCTCATTAAAAAAACACCCACTTTCGTTGCGGCTTCAATTTTTATTTTTATTGCTGCGATAGCTTCCTATTTTATATTTTTTAGAAACAAAAATAGCTGGCCTGCAAATATTTCTCTTAAAAATGAGCTACCTCGTAAAGGAGCTATTACTGAAATAAAAGCTGCGCCAATTGTGATTGTCAACGACCCCGCACCTTCCCTATCGCAAGAACAAATCAAGGCGATTCTTTATGATACGGCTGGGATAAATCATTTTAATGCGCAGCCAAATAATGAATTGCCTGTGCAAGCAGATTCGGCTCATGAATTGAATAACGATAATGATCAGACAAGTCAAAATGATTTTGAGAGTACGGCTGACGCCGGAGTTCAGTCGTATGAAAACAATCTGCAGGTAAAATACAAAGTGGTGGATACTACATTCTTTCACGATGAGCCGATTGTCGGTTCCAGCAGGAAAACATTCCTGGATCCTTTGAAAAATAATGTATTGAACTCCCTTCAAGATAAGAATGGATTTATTTATATCGTGTACACTAACGCGTTAGGCCGCACTTCAAAAGGATGGATCAGCAAAAAAGACCTGAAGCCTTTAAGGTAAATCGAAAGTACTTCCTGACAAACATTTCTTGTCTGAATAAATATTTATCTAACACTTATCTGGTTCATTAATTTCTTACGTAGATGAAACGCAATAAAAATTAAAATTTAAATCAGATGTTGCGCTTTTCTTAAATCAATATTTATAATTACTTTCCGCCGCCGCCATTTCATTCCACATTTATTATGTTTGTACAAATTACAATTATGAAAAAAATTATGACAATTGCTTTGGCTTCCCTTATATCCTTTACCGGAGCCTACTCGCAGGTAAACATGCCTGCCCTTAGCCCTACACAAACAATTAGCCAGGACTTTGGGTTGGGTAAAATAGAATTAACATATAGTCGCCCGGGTATTAAAGGCCGTGAAGTATTTGGTGTAAATAGTGAGTTGGTTCCTCTTGGAAAGCCTTGGAGAACCGGAGCAAATTCAGCAACAAAAATCACCTTCACAGATAATGTTTCTTTTGGAGGCAAACTAATTGACACTGGCACTTACGTTATTTATACTATTCCAAATAAGAACCAATGGGACATCGTTTTAAGCAAAGGCACGGCTTACCCGGGATCAGATGGTTTTAAAGAGAGTGATGATGTACTTCATTATAAAGCACCTGTTATGGCTGTTAAAAGAATAGAAACTTTTACCATGCAATTTTTTAATATAAAAAATGAAAGCTGTGAGCTTCATTTGATGTGGGGAAATACTGATGTTTCTGTTCCGATTACCACAAACATAAAAGAGCGTATACGCGCCCAGTTAGAAGAGGCTTTAAAAGGCGATAAAAAACCGTATTACCAGGCTGCAAATTTCTATTTTGATTATGATAAAAACTATGCAAAGGCTTTGGAAAATGTTGATAAATCAACTTCTGAAAATCCAAAAGCATATTATATGTTTTTGCAAAAAGCAAAAATTCAAAAGGCAATGGGCGATAAGGCCGGTGCACGGGCAAGTGCAATGAAAACAATTGACTTAGCCAAAGAAGCGAAAAATGCTGATTATGTAAACTTTGGTAACAAATTATTAAAGCAACTTTAAGTATGTTGAAAGCAGGATAATTTCATACATAAATTGTTTAAAAGCAAAATATCGAAATGAAAATTTTAGACTAAACCATATGCAAGCCAGGTTTATATAACTAAAATATCTTTTTTGAATATTGAAATTATTTCTTTCGTTCAGCCTATTTATCTAAAAGTTTGCATAAATTAGATTTTACATTAATCCGGAATTAAAATATTAATAGAATTCCCTACTGTCATTTACCCAAACTTCTATAACAATTAAAAAAACTAAGTCTTATGAAACAAAGATTTCTTTCCGCCCCTTACGTTTTGATTTTAGCCGTTGCCATTTTATTCGCGTCATGTTCTAAAACAGGTTCTACCGGGCCCGCCGGACCAGCCGGACCAGCAGGCTCTCAAGGTGCAAGTGGAGCAAGTGGAGCAACGGGAGCCACAGGAAGTGCAAATGTTATTTATTCTCCATGGTTAAATGTTACTTACAGCGGAGACGACAGTTCCGGATGGAGCGCCTCGATAGCCGCGCCTAAACTTGTGGATTCAATTTTAAATAAAGGAGAAATAAAGGTTTACTTCAACGCAGGAAGTGATTCAACCAGTGGCCAGGTGGTGATTGCATTGCCTGTTTACGAGCCCTTCCTTGTAGGCGCAATCATTAATCCGTATTACACTCCGCAGTTGATTACACTAATATCGTCCGCCAACGTGAGTTCATTTACCATAAGAACCTATCATTATTTTCAATATAGATATGTTTTGATCCCAGGTGGAATTACCGCTTTACCTGTATCGGCTAATGGTACAAAAGCAACCAGTATAAACTGGAACGATTATAACCAGGTAAAAAAATATTTGAATTTGAAAGATTAGTATCAATTCGTTTCAAACGTAGAAAAAAAGGGAATTCTTTGCGGAATTCCCTTTTTTCTTATATGCAATCCAGGCTTCAATCGTAAGGGCATAATTTCGCTGAAATAACAGCTATTCAGTTATATAAATTATAAGCGCGTTTTACTATTGTTTGTGCTCATTTCACTATTAAATTTTGGAAAAAAGGATTTTTGGAAAAAATTTTCAAATAAAAAGGGTTAAAAAATTGCCTTGGACATCATCACTTTTTTTAATATAAATCCAATACAGTTGCGACTTTAAAGATTCTTCGATGTGCTTTGACATGATATAATCGCTTCTAAGTTGGAAAAACTAAAATATTATAGCGTCGTAAATTGCGTTTAATACGGAGGGAATAAGAGTAAATGATGGAAAAGTGAAACAGAAAATTAAACCCCGAGTTATTAAATACTAACAATTTAAGAATCTCATATCAAGCAATCGTAAGGGTCGTCTTGTTTCTACAGGAGGGCCTGTTTTTTTTAGTTTTGTGAAAGTACATATTATTGATGATTTGCGAAAATTTTTTTGGTTTTTATTTAAATTATATGAATTTTATAAAGATTAGAAAAAGCAAGCACATTGGGTTTCGAAGATTTCCTTCACACCACATAAGTTAATATCTATCAGGGAAAAGTGCATTTATTGTTTCCCTATCTTTACAACAAAAATTTCCTGAATTTTCCACCCATATACAAAAAAATCCGGTCCATCTCGCCTAAATTATATTGGAGAGAAATTTTAGCAGCCTTAATGATTTTGCTGGCCTTCATTTTTTTTCGTAGCGAAAGAAAAGAGCTTCAGCAGATTATTCCAAACATTGAAAATGCTTATATCAATTGGTTGCTCGCCGGCGTTGGCGTTACTCTATTATATATTTTGCTTCAAAGCGGCATGTATGTTACCAGTTTCGCTTCAATTGGTCTCTCGTTAAAATGGGTTGACTCTATCGAATTATTTTTAAAAAGAAATATTTTAAGCATTTTTTTGCCGGCAGGCGGCGTAAGTGCACTCGCATATACACCATCACAACTTCGAAAGCGGGGATTTAATAAACCGCAAATACACCAAGCTAGCGGATTGTATGCATTTGCCGGCTTGTTCACGGTTTTCCTGGTGGGGTTCCCTGTGATTATTCTTTTTGCCTTATCTGCAAAAGAACATGTAAAAAGTGCCACTATAAGCCTTGTTTTGGTATTACTTGTTTTAGCGGGTATTATTTGGATAGCCAAGTCGCTGAAGGAAAAAGGGAAACTCTACAGGTTTGTTGTGAAAAAAATACCCGCGACTGCGCCGGTTATTGATGAGCTATTTGCGGCAAACGTCAATAATAAAAAATATTCCACCACCATTCTATTTTCTTCCGGGGTTGAAATAACAGGCATGTTTCACATATATATCGCCATGCTTGCATTGGGACTTCCTGCCTCGTTTACCGTTGCGGCCATTGCCTATATAGTTTCTGTGTTGCTCATGATAACTTCTCCTTTTTTGCGAGGCCTTGGCGCAGTGGAAATCTCCCTGGTTTACATATTAGAAATGTATGGCTATTCTACGGTTCAGGCTTTATCAATTACCGTTCTTTACCGGCTTTTTGAATTCTGGCTCCCGATGATATTTGGCATTCTGGCATTTGCCTGGCGGGGCCGGCATTTATTCGTGCGAATAATTCCTGCCTTACTTATTTTTTCATTAGGACTTATAAATATCATTTCCGTTGTTACGCCGCCATTGCACCCGCGCCTTAAATTAATCCGGCAGTTTCTGCCACTTGAAGCTATTAATGCTTCGAATGTGTTGGTTTTATTTGTTGGGCTTGCGCTTTTAATTACGTCGGCATTTATGTTTAAAGGACTTAAAAACGCATGGAGGCTTGCACTTTTACTTTCTATTTTATCCCTCATAGGTAATCTTACAAAAGCTTTTGACTACGAAGAAGCGACTGTTGCGGGAATAATTATTATTTTATTATTAATGAGCCGCAGCCAGTATCGAATAAGAAGTAGCGTTAAATGGATCCGGCTCGGTTTATTGTCAGTTGCCGTTATCTTTTTGTCTGTTTTAATTTTTGGATACATAAGTTTTTATTTTATTGATGTAAAACATTTTGGAATAGATTTTACCTGGCGGCAATCGTTGCTCTACACAATGCAGATTTTTTTGTTAGGTGGCGAAAATAATTTACATCCGCTCACACCTTTTGGGCATCAATTTATCTGGTTGATCCATATTTTGGGCTTTGTAACATGGGGCTTTCTTTTGTTTACGCTGATAAAACCCTTTCTTAAAATAGAACCCGTAAATGAATCAGGAAGAGAAAGAGCAAAATTTTTATTATCGCAATATGGAAACAGTTCCATCGATTATTTTAAAATTTATAAGGACAAGCTTTTTTTCTTTTCTGAACTGCATGATGCCTTCGTCTCCTACCGGATTGCCAACGGATTTGCCATTGTTTTAGAAGAACCGGTTTGCGCGGAAGAACACAAAATGGAGGTGCTCGCTGAATTTTATAAGCAATGCAGCATTATGGGTTTACGCACCGCTTTTTACCGTGTTGACCAAAACAGCATTCTATGGTTCGACCAGCTTCGCAAGCAAAAAATATTTATAGGGCAAGAGGCGATTTTAGATTTAAGTACTTTTAAATTAGAGGGAAAAGATAAAAAATCTTTAAGAAACTCATTAAACAGTTTGGAGAAAAAAGGCTTCACAGCCAAAGTGTATAAAGCACCGCTTACCAATGATTTGGTACATAAGTTGCAAACTATTTCAGATGAATGGTTAATTGAATTTGATAAAGAAGAACAACTTTTTTCACAAGGCATGTTTGATGCAAAAGAAATTATTTCACAGGATGTAATTTCTATTGCTGACGGAGAAGGAAACATCGTGGCATTCTTAAATATCATCCCTGATTATTCGCCCGACGAATGTACTTATGACCTTATAAGAAAAACAGCCGAAGCACCTTCAGGATGTATGGATGCATTAATTATTAAAATGGTTGAATATGCAAAAGAAAATAAATTTCATTACATAAATCTTGGACTGGTTCCTATGACAGGCATCACCGAACCTAATAGCCCAGCCGAGCAATTGATAAAGTATGCCGGTGAAAAATTAAAAAGGTTTAAACATTATCACGGGCTGCGTGATTTTAAAGAAAAATATGCAACCATTTGGGAGGATAAATTCCTCGTATATGAATCCGACTACGACTTGCTGCAACTGCCAGCAGCGCTAAATAAAGTTATGCAACCTTAATAGAACACCTATGAAACGGGCCGCAAAATTCTTTTTCATTTCTCTTTTATTTATTTCCTTTATGTCAAGCGCTTTTGCCCAAAATTTTCCTGTAAAAGTTTGGGACGCCCCAACGCATGAGAAGCCTTTGATCTTTTATATTTCCGGCGATGGAGGCCTGAATAATTTTAGCTCAGACCTATGCGATGGGCTAAATAAAAAAGGTTATGACGTATGTGCTTTAAATGCAAAAAGTTATTTCTACGATAAAAAAACTCCTGAACAAACTACCAACGATATCAACAATTATTTATCCCAAAAATTGAGTGGAAGAAGCGGCCAGCAAATTGTACTGATTGGATATTCTTTTGGTGCTGATGTTTTACCTTTTGTGTTAAACAGGCTTTCAAAAAAAATACTGGATCAAACAAGAGTTTCGTTTCTCATGGCTGCGTCAGGAAGTACAGATTTTGAAATTCATTGGTCAGATATATTCGGCGGCAATGCAAAAAGAAGCATGGATGTCGTTAGTGAAATCAACAAGCTCGGGAACACAAAAATTGTAATTATTAACGCCAGTGATGACGGCTATTTAGATGTGAGAAAAATTACTTTAAAAAAATACACACACGAGATGCTGCCAGGTGGTCATCATTTTGATGGAGCTACCGGTGAAATTGTAAAAGTGATGTTAAACGATATGGAATAACGTTTACGCATACCTGCAAAAGTTTTTTAATTATTTTTCCTTTTGATGTAACCGGTTATTACAGAGGAATTGCAGGATGGTATGAAGGTAACAAAATTTGATTATAATCATTAATTATACGCCCTGATTACCTGGTTTAAAAATTCAATCATGATTTTACATGGATCATTGAAAAAAAAATTGATCAAATTCATAGGGAATTTTTTTATGCTGAATAATGTCCTTATCTTTTAATCTAATTAGAACACCTTACTATTTTCGCTGAACCTGCTACCAATAATTTAATTTAATGAGTGCACCAGACGCAAATAAAAAAAAATTACCCGGACAGGAACATCCTGAAAAAAACGAAGACGAAATCACAGCCAGGATTATTAAATTATTGAAAGACCAAATGCTGCGCTTTTATGGTAATCACGAAAAACAAAAAAGGCAAATTCATCCCAAAATGAATGGCTGTGTAAAGGCTGAATTTATCATTGAAAAAAATTTACCCGTCGATCTTAAAGTAGGGCTATTCAAAGATGATAAATCTTTTCCTGCATGGATAAGGTTTTCAAATGGTAATACAAAACCTTTGCCTGATCAAAAAAAAGATATCCGCGGCTTTGCAATTAAAATAATGAATGTATCGGGCGAAAAAATTGTTGAATCAACAATTGACGGCGGTAACCAGGACTTCATAATGATGAACACGCAAAATTTTGTTGCTAAGAAACTAAACCACTTCTACAAAATTCTAAAAGTAGTTACCACACCACTCAAATCTGGAATTTTTTTTGAAAAAATTTTTAATCTTCTGGGTAACATTCCAATTCTAATAAGAGCTGGCAAAGCGAAAATATTTTGCAATCATCCATTTGAAATGTTTTACTACAGTACCGTACCTTATAAATTTGGCGTTGATGATAAAGCAGTAAAGTATGCAGTGCTGCCCTCAAAAGACAATGAACTTGAGTACACAGATAAAAAAAATAAAGATTTTTTAAGGGCAAATATGGCGGCAACTTTATTGAAGCATCAAATCGTTTACGACTTCTTTATCCAGTTTCAAACCGATGCTGATAAAATGCCAATAGAAGATCCGACTGTTGTGTGGGATTCGCCATTTATAAAGTTGGCGAGCATTCGCATTCCCACACAGGTTTTTGATACACCGCAACAAAATGAATTCGGAGATAATCTTTCATTCAATTCATGGCATACACTTCCGGAGCATAAACCGTTAGGAAATTTTAACCGCGCAAGAAAAAGAATTTATAAAGAAATGTATGAGTTCAGGCATGAACATAATAAAATCATTGATAAAGAACCAGGGGCGGATGCTAATTTTTTTAACGATACAAACATAAATTAAATGAATACTAACCAACAAATCATTGAGGGCATGTTTAAAGATTATGCGGCGGGCAACATGTCCGCAGTTATCTCTTGTTTTGATAAGGATATTGAATGGGTGAGAGCGGGTGCGCCTGCAATACCATTCTCTGGAAATTTTGTTGGCCTCGAAGCAGTCATAAAAATGTTCGCGATACAAGCCTCAACCATTTCCATTAAGACTATTGTTCCTGAAAAAATATGTACCAATGAAGATACAGTTGTAGTGCTTGGCCACGACATTGTAGATGTAGAAGCTACTGGTAAAACTTATGCAACCGATTGGGTACAATCGTATACTTTTAAAAATGCAAAAATTATTCACGTACGGGTTTATTTAGATACCAAAGCCATAGCTGATGCCTTTGTTTCGTAATTTATTTTAGCATAGAAAAAGTTTTATAAAAATTATATTATTTTTAAAATGATTATCAATTCGGAAATATTTTAAGTATGGCTGCATATGAGATTGAGATTATTCTGAGCAGGCAATTGGCCGATTGCCTTACTGTACCCGTATTTATTATAGATACTGTAGGCAACCTTATATTTTATAATGCCGGTGCTGAAGATGTTTTGGGAAAAAGATTTGAAGAAACCGGCGAGATGCCTGTCGAGGTATGGTCCGTAATTTTTAAGCCGGTCGATCAGTTTAATATAGAAATGTCGCCCGATGAACTTCCTCTCGTAAAAACGCTTAAGGATGGTTTACCATATCATAAATCATTTTGGATAAGAAGCCTGTCGGGAGAAAATGAAAAAATTGCATTGACATCGTATCCCATTATTAATAGAGAAAATAAATTTTTAGGTGCAGTTGCCATGTTCTGGAAAGTTAAAGAAGAATGAAAATTAATTTATGGGGCGTTCGCGGTTCAATACAAACTTCCGGCCCCGCCACAAAAAATTATGGCAGCAGAACATCGTCAGTCCTTGTTTCAGAAGACGATGACTTACTTATTTTAGACGCTGGTTCCGGCATCCAGGAATTCAATTCTATTCCACTTACTACCAAAAGAATCGATATTTTATTAACGCATTTACATATGGATCATATCCAGGGATTGGGTTTTTTTAATCCGTTTTTTAATGACGATCTTGAGGTGCACATTTGGGGGCCTGCCTTTCATGATCAAAGCCTGCGATCACGACTTAGCCGCTATTTATCGCCTCCGTTATTTCCCGTTCTTCTACGCGACCTTCCCTGCAAATTAACGCTGCATGAAGTCGGAAATAAGTCTTTTAAAATCGGACATTTCAAAATAAAATCTAATTACATAATTCATCCTTCGCCCACAATTGGATACCGCGTTACGGGCAACCAATCAACCTTTACTTATATGCCAGACCATGAGCCGGCTTTGGGTAAAAATGGAATGATCAAAGATCAAAAATGGATATCAGCATTTGATCTTGCTGCCAGCGCAGACCTGTTATACCATGATGGCCAATACAGTTCAAAGGAATATGTAAATAAAAAAGGATGGGGCCATTCCAGTATGGATGACGCGTTACTGTTTTCTTCTCTTTGCGAAGTGAAACATCTTTTGATCGCACACCACGATCCTTATCATTCTGACGATCAACTCAACGAATTGTTCCGGGATTTACAACTAAATAATAAATGCGTTTTTAAGTATGAAATGGCCACGGAAGGAATGGAAGTAGAATTACCCTGACGAGTATAGATTATTTTATTTTAATTATGCAATAAATTGATCTTTACACCGGGTACGAAAATTTTTATTGATCCGGTATTTTATGGAAATCATTTCCTTAAGTAAACTTTGTTCTTGTTCATTTTATCAAAAAAAATATTGATGGTATTTGATGTATACAATCACATCATTCTTTTGAGATTATTGCTTCCAATGAAAAGGAAAAAAAATAAGAAAAGTATAGGGAGAAGGCTATTTTATTATTCCTCATTGCAACATTTAAAAACCAGTTTCTGCAATATGTTCTATATTCAAGGTACCAAAATATGAAGAAACTTTTTTGCATATTCTATGCAACACTATCATTTTTATTGCTTCATGCACAACACAAGGTGCAATTTATTGTGAAGGAAAAAACAGCCATTCACCATGATAGCATTTATATAACCGGCACCTTTAATAACTGGGATTCAACTGGAAATAAAAACTATCTGATGCGTCCTTACGGAGCAAATGAAAAATCAATAACACTGAATTTAAGTGCCGGGCCTTTAAGATATAAATTTACACGAGGTAGCTGGCTGAGTGTTGAAAAGCAAAATTATGGTGATGAAGTTCCTGACCGGGTAACTACCATTACCAGGGACACAATTTTTAAGGATAGTGTAGAACGATGGAGAGACCAGATGTTTATTGATAAATGGTATGCCCTTGCAGCCCAACCCACTGACACTGAACGGGTAAAAATTCTTTCTTCGCTTGCCGCCTCTTATGCTTTTATTACTGACTATTATAATCTTGATTCGGCGCTTTATTATGCCCAAACAGCACTACAATTGCAGCAAAAAATAGTAGCATCGGCAGATGCTAAATTGTGGTCGCAAGGTGGTTATTCAACACAGTTAATCAATTTGCAGGAAGTGGTTGCCACGCTTATGCATTCTTTAGGAAATTACCCAAAGGCATTAGAGCTTAGGCTAGAGAATCTAAAACTTGCTGAAAAGGATAAAGATAAATTTACTACGATATGGGCGATCGCAAGTATTACCAACGATTATGCGGCGATGGAAGATTATCCGCATGTATTGAGCTATGGTAGAATACTAGATTCAATTCTTCATACACTTAATACCGCTGATACAAGGTTTGCCGAAGGAAGATGGGGCTCAGCCAGAATAATTTCAACCGCTTATTATAAACTGGGAAACCTGGATTCTGCGTTGCCCTATGCAATAAAAATGACAAAAATTAATGGATTAAATTGGCCTGAGGCTCGCCTGGCTAACGCTTACAATTTACTTGCAGACATTTATTCCGCAATGGGCGAAAGAGAAAAGGCTTTTGCTTATTACAGGTCAGCTTTATCTAAAGGATTTGACTTTTTAGGTGCAAATTCCAATGAAGGTATTGCCAGGTTATTCAAAAAAGAAGGACGCCTTGATTCAGCGCTGTTCTATGCCAGGCGGGCCCTTGTCTTTTATCAAACACAAAAGCAAACCATACAATCGTGGGGTGAAAATACCAATACTTATGTAGCGGAAATAAGTCCGTTTATTGCAGAATTATATAAAGATAAGGGTCAATTAGACAGTGCATATAAATACCTGAATCTTTCAGTTACCTTAAAAGATAGTTTATATAATATTGATAAAATAAGGCAGTTTCAAACGCTTTCATACAATGAAGCCGGAAGACGGCAACAGTTGGAGCAGCAAAGTATAGAGGCGAAAAAACAATATGATAATAAAGTAAAAACATATGGCCTAATCACTATAATTGTGGGTGTCCTTATTTTTTCATTTGTTCTTTACAGAAACAATAAAAATAAACAAAAGGCTAACGTGCAGTTGCAAACGCAGAAAAAAGAATTGGAAACAACTTTAGGAGAATTAAAAATCACGCAATCTCAATTGATACAATCAGAAAAAATGGCTTCGCTTGGAGAACTGACAGCAGGCATCGCTCACGAAATTCAAAACCCATTGAATTTCGTCAATAATTTTTCTGAAGTAAACACAGAGCTGATTGAAGAAATGAAAAGTGAATTAACTGCGGGGCATTATGAAGACGCAATTGAAATAGGAAATAGCATTTCAGAAAATGAAAAGAAAATTAATCACCATGGAAAGAGGGCCGATGCAATAGTAAAAGGCATGTTGCAGCATAGCCGCAGCAGCAGCGGAATAAAAGAATCGACCGACATCAATAACCTGGCCGATGAATACCTGAGATTGGCCTATCACGGGTTAAGAGCAAAAGACAAGTCTTTCAATGCAAGTATGAAAACAGATTTTGACAAAAATGTTGGAAAAATAGATGTGATTCCGCAGGACATGGGCAGGGCTATTTTAAATTTAATTACTAATGCATTTTATGCAGTGAGTGAAAAGAAAAAGCAATTAGCAAATGGCTACGAGCCTACAGTATCGGTAAGAACCAGGAAACTGGATAATATGATAGAACTAACGGTAATGGATAATGGAAATGGCATTCCGCAAAAAGTGGTGGATAAAATTTTCCAGCCGTTCTTTACAACAAAGCCTACTGGTGAGGGAACCGGGTTAGGTCTGTCTTTAAGTTATGATATTATTAAGGCTCACGGCGGCCAGATAAAGGCAGAAACAAAAGAAAACGAAGGCTCAAAATTCATCATAAATTTGCCGGCATAAAAATAAAAACTATATAAAATGAAAATACTTGTAGTAGACGATGAAAGAGACATTCAAACACTCTTTGAGCAAAGGTTTCGAAAAGAGATTAAAGAGAAACTTATGGAATTTGTATTTTCATTTTCAGGCGAAGAAGCAATTGCATATCTTAACCATCATGAACATGAAGCGGTTTTAATATTATCAGATATTAATATGCCCGGCATGAGCGGCCTCGAATTGCTTGGCCACATTAAGCAAAAATATTTAAAACCGCCACCGTTAGTAATGATGATAACTGCTTACGGTGATGTAGAAAATTATAACGCTGCCATGAAAATGGGCGCAGACGATTTTCTCACGAAGCCGCTGGAGTTCTCAATTTTAAAAGAAAAATTAAAAGCGATATTGTGAAGGCAAAAATTTTAGTAGCAGATGACGAGGCGGATCTCGAAGTACTTATTAAACAAAAGTTCCGGCAAAAGATCAGGGAACAGCAATATGAATTCATTTTTGCCATAAATGGAAATGATGCATTGCAAAAAATTGAACAAAATCCTGACGTGGACATGGTGTTGAGCGACATCAACATGCCTGAAATGGACGGGCTCACCTTGCTCAGTCGTTTAAGTGAATCTAACCCTTTGATTAAATCTGTAATCATTTCAGCCTATGGCGATATGGAAAATATCAGGTCCGCAATGAACCGCGGGGCATTTGATTTTATAACCAAGCCCATAAATTTTGAAGATCTTTCTTTAACAATGGATAAAACGCTAAAGCATGTTTTGCAAAATCGCGAAACACTCAAAGCCATTAAAGAAAATAACATACTAAAAATGTATGTGGATGAAACTGTACTTAATTTCATGGGAAGCCGGGAATTCGAGTCTTCTATAATGATAAGCGAAACAATAGAAGCTTCGGTGGCTTTTATTGATATTTGCAGTTTTACTTCCATTAGCGAAAAGGAGCCGCCCGACTCCGTGGTAAAATTATTGAACAGTTACTTTGATGTGATGGTAAAGCAAATAATTGCACAAGGCGGTTATATAGATAAATTTATTGGAGATGCTATCATGGCAGTTTTTCGCGGTGAGTATCATTTAGACCGGGCTATCGATGCATGTCTTGCTGTGCGTGCACAAATAGAAAAATTACCAGCACTCACGGAGAATTTTACCTTTTCCCCAAAAGTATCTATTGGAATTAATAGCGGTGAAATGATTTCAGGAAATATCGGCTCTGCTACACTACGGCGTTTAGACTATACAGTTATAGGCGATAATGTGAACGTTGCGCAGCGGTTACAGTCGGCGTCAAAAGAAAACCAGATCATAATAAATGAAAACGCTTATCAAAAAATAAAAGGATCTTTTCATTGCGTTAAAGTTGGAGAGGTTAATTTGAAAAATAAGGCAACGCCAATGAGTATTTACGAAGTAAAGGATTGAAAGGGAGTTTTTAAAGGAATTTATTTACCAAGTATCACTTTTCTTATTTCAAGAGATAACCTAAGGCCCAATATATCCATAAAGAAATCGGTGGTTTTTTCTAACGGGTTTTAAATCTATAAATTCTATTTTGGCTTTCAGTATCCCCGTTGGAATTAGTTATTATAATAAAAAATCTTAAAAATTACGGTGATTATCCGATGATACCAGGAATGTAATAAAGTTAATTTAACTTGAAGAAAAAATCTCAGAATAGAACCCAGGCGATCGCCCCCAATCAAACAATATTTTAAAAAAAATTATTAAACTTATAATGATTTTTATCCAATCTATTGTGCAATGATAAAAAATATAGAGCATGAAAGTGTTATTCATTATGGTGTTGAATCCCTAATAATAAAAGCAGGCGCAAATGGATTAAACAAGCCGTCGTGTTTTAAGGTTTTAAAGGATGAATTTCCATCTAAAGAAACTCTTGCCCGCCTCGAAAATGAATTTGAAATCTGCTCAAAAAATAAATGTTCCTGCGTAAGAAAAGCTTTTAAAAAAGAAAAGCAGGAAGACCACGAAGCTATTATTTTGGAATACATTGAAGGAAAAGATCTTAATAAAATTCTTTCTTCAGAAAAACTAACGATTGATGAGCAATTGCAACTGGCTGTAGATATTACAACCGCGCTTGCTGATCTCCACAGAGAAAATATTTTTCACCGCCGTATTCATCCTTCAAATATTTTGATAGAAGAAGGAACGCAAAAAGTAATTTTTATTGACTTCGGCATCGCTTCCACCGGAGGTGTATTCGAAGAAGGTTTTGCAACTTTTCAGGACAAAGAAGTGGAGGCATTGAACTACATCGCGCCCGAGCAAACAGGACGTATTAACCGGGCAATCGATAATCGTGCTGATTTATATTCGCTTGGCACAATTCTTTACGAGCTTTTTACAGGGCGGCTGCCCTTTGAAAGCGGCGAGGGTTTGGAATTGATTTATGCTCACATAGCAAAGGCACCTGTTAAGCCCCTTCAATTAAAAGATGATCTGCCGCAAGAGTTGTCAGATATCATAATGAAGCTATTATCAAAAAATGCTGAAGACCGTTATCAATCTGCCTTTGGAGTAAAATATGATTTGGAGAAATGCCGTCAGCAATTAATCGAAAATAAAAAAATTGAATCTTTTCCTATTGCCCAAAATGATTTTTCAGGTAAGCTTTATTTCTCAAATAAATTATATGGCAGGGAAAATGAAATAAATTATTTATACCAGCTTTTCGACAATTGCGCCAACGGTAAAAAAATAACGCTGTTTGTCTCAGGGTATTCAGGAAGTGGAAAATCTGCGCTTGTGGAAATGCTTAAAGTTCGTGCATCTCAAAAAAAGGGAATTTTTATAAAAGGCAAATTTGACCAGATCAGTTCCGATACTCCCTACTCTACGTTTGTACAAGCCTTCAATGAATTGTCACAACTTATTCTTGCGGGTGATAATGCTTACCAGGCTAAATGGAAGAAAAGAATTATTGAGGCAATTGGAAACTCCGGAAAAATATTAACGCAGTTTATGCCCGGCATAGAGTTTCTGATTGGAAAGCAACCTGATCTTCCCGAGTTAAAAGGTATTGAGGCACAAAACAGGTTCAATTATGAGTTTATCAGGTTTATAAAAACGATTGCTGACAAAGACTTTCCATTAATAATTTTTGTTGACGACCTGCAAAGGGCAGATGATTCCTCCGTAAATCTTTTTAAAATTATTGCCGAAAACCGCGACATACAATATGTGATGCTTATTGGCGGGTATCGCAAAAATGAAGTGAATGCAAGCAACCCTGTTTCGAAAACCGTGTATGAATTGGAACAGGATCAAATTTCCTTCGAACAATTAGGACTAAGGGATCTTGATTATAATGAAGTATATAATCTCGTGTCAGATGCACTGACTACAAAGCAGGACAACATTGGTTTTCTTGCTGATATTATTTATAGCAAAACAAAGGGCAATGCATTTTATGTCTGGCAGTTTTTAAAATCAATTTATGAGGAAGGCTTTCTCAAATTTGATTTTGATGAAATGGTATGGCAATGGAATGCAGAACTGATTTTGCAAATGAATGTGTCAGGTAATGTTGTTGAATTAATGACTTCATTTATATTAAAACTTCCTGAGGAAACACTGGAGATATTGAAAATTGCTTCCACCATTGGCGGGAGGTTTAGTAAAAGAAATCTTTCGCTGATCAGGCAAGTCAGCGAAAAAAATATTGAAAGTTTATTGAATCTTTCAGTAACTGAAGGTTTAATAATTCCTTTTGCTACCGAATACAAATTCGCTCACGACAGGATACAACAAGCCATTTATTCTTTGATACCGGATGATGAAAAAATTGCGTTGCATCTATTGAATGGCCGGCGATTGTCAGCTCATTTCAGCGAAGCAGAACTTGAAGAAAAATTATTTGAACTGGTAAACCAGTGGAACCTTGGCGCAGATAAGATTACCGACAAAAAAGATAAAATTTACCTTGCAAATTTAAATTTGGTAGCCGGCCAAAAAGCGGTTGCTTCTACAGCTTTCCCGCAGGCTTTACAATATTTTGAAAAAGGCCTAAATGTAATAGACAATAAAGATTGGGATGAACATTATGGTTTTATTGTACAACTTACTACCAGTGCGGCTGAAGCTGCCTATCTATCCGGGCAATATGAAAAGGTTGATAAATTATTAGAAAGCCTTCTAAAAAATAGCACATCCTTAATAGATTCTGCGCAGGGTTATGAAATAAATATCAAGAAACTTATTGCACAAAATCAGCCGCTGGAAGCTGTAAAACTTGGCTTGAGTATTTTAAAAAAGATGGGCATTAATCTTCCATTGCATCCAACCAAATTGCAAGTAATGAAAGATATGTTGCAAACAAAATTTTTGTTACGGAATAAGTCCATGGATTATTTCAATAGCTTGCCTGAAATGGAAGATGCTGAAAAAAACGCTGCAATGCGGATTCTTTCTGACATATCTTCTGCCTCCTACTTCGCGGTTCCCAGCCTTGTTTCTTTGTTGGTATTTAAAATGGTTAGTCTTACCGTTAAAAATGGCCTGTCAAGAAAATCGCCTTTCAGCTTTGCGGCATACGGCTATTTGCTAAGTGTTTATTTAAATGAAATTGATAAGGGAATAACCTTTGGAGAAATAGCATTGCAACTTTCAAAAAAAATTCATGCAGATGAATTGACAGGCTCAATATTAGTAACCAATAATATTTTTCTTACACATTGGAGAAAGCCGCTTAAAGATTCCGTTCATGATCTTGACAGGGCCTTTAATTCAGCGCTTGAATCTGGTGATAATGAATTCGCTTCTTACGCGGCCCATAATATTGTCTATCAATTATTCATTATGGGTTTTCCCTTGCATGATCTGTCGAAGAAGGCAGAAATGCTTGACCTTAAAATTGAAAAATTTAAACAGGACCTTACCTTAAAGAGATTGCAATTATTCCGGCAATCTATTTTTAACCTGGTGGAAGAAACGCCCAACCCGGATATTCTTTCCGGTAATATATTTGACGAATCGTTAATGGATATTGCAGAGGTTACTAAAAGCAATGAAATATATTTTCAGAATTTATATTTCCAAAAATTATACCTCGCCTTAATTTTTAACCTTAACGCAAACGCAAAGAAATACGCAGAACTTGCTGAGCAGTTCCAGGAAAGTGTGAGAGGAACTACCCTTTATCCCCTCTTTTATTATTACAGATCTCTCCTTATTACCGATGTTTCACCAAACACTCCGGGTAAGGGCAAAATTTTACAAACAGTTAAAAAAGATATTGCCGTTCTGAAAAAATATGAAAAATTTTGCCTACAAAATTATAGCCATAAAATCCTTCTTTTAGAAGCAGAGTATGCTTACCTGACGGGCGATAATGAAACAGCAAAGATATTTTATGATAAAGCGCTCAAAGCCGGATCGGAAAGCGGATTAACAAATGAGGTTGCTTATTGTTGGGAACGCGCAGGCAGGTTTTTCATAAATACAAAGCAGGATTTATTGGCTAATTTTTACCTGCAAAATGCTTACAGAAATTATAAGCATTGGGGCGCTGATGCAAAGTTGAAACAAATGGAAAGCCAGTATATTCAACTAAAAGGCAATGCAAGTGAAGAATGGCAAAATGAATTTTTGCCGGAACGGGCAAAAGAAATCCCCGGCAACATTGATCTTCAAACTGTTTTAAAAGCTTCTGCAACGTTGTCTGGCGAAATCATTTTGTCGCGCCTTCTGAAAAAAATGATGCAAATAATCCTGGAGAGTGCCGGCGCGCAAAATGGATATCTCATCATGGAAAAAAATGGCCAGCGAAGTATTGAAGCAGAAATAAATGCTGATAATGAAGAAATAGAAATTTTGCAGGCAATACCGGTTTCTCAAAATGATTTATTGGCCGAATCTGTTTTAAATTATGTGTACCTGACCCAGGAAACTGTTATTTTAGATGATGCATGCAAAAGCCCTCTTTTTGCAAATGATGCGTTTATTAAATCTCATGAATGTAAATCTGTTCTTTGCATACCGCTTTTAAATATGGGCAAAATACAAGCGGTCATCTACCTCAGTAACGACCTTACATCAGGAGCGTTTACTGAAAAACGAGTTGGCCTTTTAAAATTACTTGCGGGCCAAATGGCTATTTCGATAGAAAATGCATTGTTCTATAATGATCTTGAAAATAAAGTAAAGGAAAGAACGTATGAACTTGAAGTTGAAAAGAAAAAATCAGATGATCTATTATTAAATATTTTGCCGGAAGATATCGCCAATGAATTAAAGCAAACCGGTTACACGAAGCCACGAAGTTATGAGGTAGCAACCGTTATGTTTACTGATTTTGAAAAATTTACCAGTAAAAGTGAAAAGCTTACTCCTGAAGAATTGGTTTCGGTGATTGACACTTTTTTCAAAAAATTTGACGAAATTATTTCAAGATATAATATAGAAAAAATTAAGACAATTGGTGATGCTTATTTGTGTGTGAGCGGCCTGCCAGATATAAAATCTCATAGCGCTACAAAAGTTGTAAGCGCCGCGATGGAAATTTTAGAAGCCATTAAAACATTCAGGGAAAATACAATTTATGATACGTTTTTCGATATACGAATTGGAATACATACCGGCCCGTTAGTTGCAGGCGTTGTAGGAGACAAAAAATTTGCTTTTGATATTTGGGGTGATACTGTAAATACTGCCTCCCGGATGGAACAAAATAGTGATCCCAATAAAATCAACATTTCCCAAAGCACTTATGAGCTGGTAAAAGACTCTTATAAATGTATTTATCGCGGCAAACGTGCTGCCAAGAACAAAGGCATGATTGAAATGTACTTTGTAGAAAGCCCGTTGTAACTTTGCATGAAAAAAAACCGCAATCCAACGAAATAAATTCAATACTTAAAAAGTTTTTAGTTTTGCGATTTTAATAAAGCAAACCCTACATGGAGCAAAGGCTGAAAGAATTATCTGGGCAATTAGAGGGCGACTTGTTTACAGATGACACCACAAAAATATTGTATGCAACCGATGCTTCTGCTTACCGCGAAATTCCATTAGCAGTCGCCATACCAAAATCCATTGACGACCTTAAAAAATTGGTTGCCTTTGCGGCATCAAATCATACTTCGCTTATACCAAGAACTGCCGGCACTTCCCTTGCAGGCCAGGTTGTTGGTAATGGAATAATAACGGACGTATCGAAAAACTTTACAAAAATTATTGAGTTGAACGCCGCCGAACATTGGGTGCGTGTACAGCCGGGCGTTATACGTGATGAATTGAATATGTTTTTAAAGCCTCACGGTTTGTTTTTTGGCCCTGAAACTTCCACTGCAAACAGGGCCATGATGGGTGGCATGGTTGGGAACAATTCATGCGGCTCTAACTCAATTGTTTACCGAAGTACCAGGGAACATTTGCTGGAAGTAAAAGCATTGCTAAGCGATGGCAGTGAAGCAACTTTTAAATCAGTAACCCTTGGAGAATTTCATGAGAAATGCGAGGGCGATAATCTTGAAGCAAATATTTATAGAACAACGAGAACCCTGCTAAGTAATTATGACAACCAGATAGAGATAAGAAAAGAGTTTCCTAAGAAATCTGTCGAGAGAAGAAATACAGGCTATGCAATTGATGTGTTATTAAATTCTTCCCCTTTCATGGCGGGCGAAGAAGATTTTAATTTTTGCAAGTTGATCGCAGGCTCGGAAGGTACGTTAGCCTTTATCACAGAAATTAAATTAAATGTAGTTCCATTGCCGCCGAAAGAAACGGGTTTGCTTTGTGTGCATTTTAATTCAATTGAAGAATCATTACTGGCAAATCTCATCGCGCTGAAATATGGCCCGAGCGCGAGCGAATTAATTGATCATTATATTTTAGAATGTACCAAAGAAAATATTGAGCAAAGTAAAAACAGGTTTTTTGTGAAAGGTGATCCCGGTGCAATTTTGGTAATTGAATTTACCGCAAATAACCGGCAGGAAATCATCAATAAATCAGCAGCGTGTGAGGTAGAAATGCGTGCGTCAGGCTTAGGCTATCACTTCCCGTTGCTATTTGGTGATGATACAAAAAAGATTTGGACACTTCGCAAAGCCGGGCTTGGCTTGCTGGGTAATTTACCCGGCGATGAAAAAGCAGTTCCTGTAATTGAAGATACTGCCGTGGATGTAAATGACCTTCCCTCCTATATTTCAGACTTTAATAAAATATTGCTTAAATACGATCTGCATGCGGTGCACTATGCTCATGCGGGCTCCGGAGAAATACACCTTCGCCCAATTATTAATTTGAAAACAGCAGAAGGCAATCATCTTTTTAGAATTATTGCGGAAGAAATAGCAACGTTAGTAAAAAAGTATAGAGGCTCATTAAGTGGCGAACATGGCGACGGAAGATTGCGTGGCGAATTCGTGAAGCAAATGGTGGGCGAAAAAAACTATGAATTGCTAAAAATTATTAAGCACACCTGGGACCCACAAAATATTTTCAATCCGAATAAGATTGTAGATACGCCACCTATGAACACCATGCTGAGGTACACACCGGGCCAGAAAACACCTCAGTTCAAAACTGTATTCAGGTATCACAACCAGGACGTGTTGCAACATGCTGAACAATGCAACGGATCTGGTGATTGCCGCAAAACACAAATGTCAGGGGGTACGATGTGCCCTTCTTTTATGGCAACCAAAAATGAAAAAGATACCACGAGGGCAAGGGCAAATATCCTTCGGGAGTTTCTTACCAATTCGCAAAAGATGAATCGGTTCGACCATAAAGAAATTTATGACGTGATGGATCTTTGTCTAAGCTGTAAAGGATGCAAATCGGAATGTCCGTCAAATGTTGACGTTGCCAAATTAAAAGCAGAATTTCTTCAACAATATTACGATGCCAATGGCGTGCCTTTCCGCGCAAAGCTTATTGCCAATTTTAATAAAAGCGCCAAACTTGGGTCAATGGCGCCGGTCATATATAATTACATGATGTCTAACTCAATCATCAGTAATAATATAAAAAGAATTTCCGGTTTTGCCTTAAAGCGATCTATGCCAAAGCTTCATAAAATAAGCCTGGAAAAATGGTACACAAAAAGAACGCGGGCAACAAAAATTAGCAATCAAAACACTGGCAAAAAAGTATATTTATTCTGCGATGAGTTTACCAATTTTAATGATACAGAAACCGGCATTAAAGCCATTTTATTATTAGAAAAATTAGGTTACGAAGTTATTATTCCGGCACATGAAGAAAGTGGAAGAACATGGCTATCCAAAGGTTTACTGCGGGATGCAAAAAAAATAGTGAATAAAAATATTGTTTCATTAAGTAAAATAGTCAGCGATGAAACGCCGTTAATTGGTATAGAACCTAGTGCCATCCTCACTTTTAGAGATGAATACATTGATTTGGCTGATGAAGAAAATTTATTTGCGGCAAAACAATTATCAAAAAATGTCTTTTTCATTGACGAGTTTATCGCAAGGGAAATTGACAATGGATCTATCGATTCAACATTATTTACAAAAGAAAAAAGATCAATAAAGCTTCACGGTCATTGTCAGCAGAAGGCTTTGTCTTCACTTTCAGCTTCAATAAAATTATTATCTCTTCCTCAAAATTATACTGTTGAAACTATTCCTTCAGGATGTTGCGGCATGGCAGGATCTTTTGGATATGAAAAAGAACATTACGACTTATCGATGAAGATTGGCGAGCTTGTTTTATTTCCTGCAGTTCGTAGCCAGGCGAATGACGTAATTATCGCTGCTCCCGGCACGAGTTGCCGACACCAAATAAAAGATGGAACGGGAAGGAAAGCTTTACACCCGATTGAAATTTTGTATGATGCGCTTAATTAACCTTCTATTTGAAAAGAAATAAAAAATCAAAAAAAATAGCCACGCCATTGTTATTTTGTTTCAACCAAAATAATATGTTTTGGCAAAAACCACCTTCAGAAAGTATTGAGCAAAAATGCGATATCCCGCGTATAATTGATTAGATTGAAAAGCAATATTTTTACCTTTCTTAAATAATCATTCTATGCTAAATTCCATTCATCTCGCCAAAGTATTTCCTACTTTGGAACCTGCACTAATTACTGAGCTTGAAGAAAAATCAATAGTAAATAATTTTATTGCAGGTGAAACGCTGGTCAAAAAAAACCAGTATTTCAGGTCTGCTTTAATTGTTCTGGATGGGCTTGTAAAAATCTATCGCGAAGATGATGAAGGCAATGAATTTTTTATTTATTATTTACAGCCAGGCCAGGCTTGCGCCTTAAGTTTGATATGCGATTCCCGCCAGGAGACCAGTGAAATAATGGCCGTTGCAATTAAGGAAACAGAAGTTTTAACAATCCCGTTTGATATTATAGATGAGTGGATGAGCAAATACAAAACCTGGAACAATTTTGTACTCTCCAGCTATAGAAACAGGTTTGAAGAATTACTAGTTACTCTTGATCATGTCGCATTTCGAAATATGGATGAGCGACTGGAATTTTATCTTAAACGGCAGGCAGAAAAATTAGGCAATACACTTCAACTTACACACCAGCAAATTGCGGACGATCTCAATTCTTCACGCGAAGTAATTTCCAGGCTTTTGAAAAACATGGAAAAAAATAAACTACTGGTAATGAACAGGAATAGCATTGAATGGACGAATTAGTCTATGTGATAGTTATCACCCTTTAACCACTTCCTTAGTGCCAATTTTGCCGAAATTTAATTGATGGAAATAATAGGTTACATAGCTTCTGTTTTAATTGGCGTTTCTCTTGGCCTAATTGGAGGCGGCGGTTCAATATTAACGGTTCCGGTGTTGGTTTATCTCTTTGCTATTGACCCGGTAATGGCAACGGGCTATTCTCTGTTTGTTGTTGGCAGTACAAGTTTGGCAGGTGCCATTACAAAATATAACCAAGGGCTTATTAATTTTAAAACAGCATTCATTTTTGCAATACCTGCAGTTACTGCCGTATTAATCACGCGACGATTTTTGTTGCCCGCAATACCTCAAACACTTTTCACGATTGATAATTTTACAGCGACAAAGTCATTGCTTTTAATGATCATATTTGCCGTGTTGATGGTGTTCGCATCGGTTTCAATGATTCGCAATAATGGAAAAGTAGTTGGCAAAGAATCTTCAAAAAAGCAATATAATTATTTGATGCTTTTTTTACAAGGCGTCTTTGTAGGTTTCATAACCGGGCTCGTAGGTGCAGGCGGTGGGTTTCTTATTATACCTGCATTGGTAATATTTAGCAAGCTGCCTATGAAGCAGGCTGTGGCAACATCGCTTTTTATAATCGCTATCAATAACCTTATCGGTTTTTTTAGTTCTCCGGCGCTGCATGAAATTGACTGGAAATTATTGTTTATTATCACTGGCCTCGCCATCGGCGGAATCTTTGTTGGCAATTGGCTAAGCCATAAAATTTCGGGTGAAAAATTGAAAAGGACTTTTGGCTGGTTTGTATTATTTATGGGTATTTATATTATTATAAGAGAAATATTTTTCGTCTGAAGATAACAGCGCGAAGCTATCTATGTGACAAAAGTCATTGTATAAAAATAAAAATAGGCGGACCTTTGCGTTTGGGTTTAAATAAGAAAAATTGGATTGTTTATTAAATCAATAGCGATGAATATAGAGCAAATTTATACCGGTTGCCTTGCACAGGGAGCCTATTATATTGAAAGTGATGGAGAAGCAGTTGTTATAGATCCATTGCGTGAAGTTGATTCCTACATCAACAAGGCAGCAAACGATCATGCCGAAATCAAATATGTTTTTGAAACGCATTTTCATGCGGATTTTGTTTCCGGCCACCTCGAGCTTAGTAAAAAAACCGGGGCAACAATAGTATACGGCCCAACAGCTAACCCCGAATTTGATGCGCATATTGCCACCGATGGTGAAGAGTTTAAAGTTGGAAAGCTTACATTTAAAGTGCTGCACACACCTGGCCATACCATTGAAAGCAGTTGTTATTTGCTTAAAGATGAAAGCGGAAAAGATGTTGCCCTTTTTTCCGGAGATACTTTATTTATTGGTGATGTAGGCCGCCCGGATCTGGCGCAAAAAGCCGCACACATGACGCAGGAAGAATTGGCCGGAACTTTATTCGATTCGTTACGGAGTAAAATATTGCCTCTTAATGATGATATAATTGTGTACCCGGCGCATGGTGCGGGCAGTGCCTGTGGAAAAAACATGAGCAAGGAAACCAGCGATACATTGGGCCATCAAAAAACGGTTAACTATGCATTGCGAGCTAACATGACTAAAGAGGAATTTGTAAAAGAGGTTACTACCGGCCTTATGCCACCACCGGCATATTTTCCGCTAAATGTAATGCTGAACAAGCAAGGATACGAAAGCATTGATGAAGTAATGAAGAGGGGCAATATCGCATTAAGCCCTGATGCATTTGAAGCAGCCGCCAACGAAACGGGCGCGCTGATTTTAGATACCAGGGAGGCCCAAAAATTTGCAAAAGGTTTTATTCCAAATTCGATAAATATTGGTATTGACGGAAATTTTGCCCCATGGGTGGGCGAGATGATTCCCGACATTAAGCAAAAAATATTAATAGTAGAGGAACCCGGCCGTGAAGAAGAAGTTATTACCAGGCTTGCCCGGGTGGGTTATGATTATACGATTGGTTTTTTACAAGGAGGCATGGAAGCGTGGAGAAAAGCCGGGAAGGAAGTTGATCAAATTGATTCAATAACTGCTGATCAATTAGCAACGATAATGAAGGCAGATAAAAATATAAACATACTTGACGTTCGCAAGCAAAGTGAATATGACAGCGAGCATGTAGAAAACGCAGAAAATACGCCGCTTGATTACATAAACGATAGTATGCTTAAAGTAGATAAAAATAAAAAATACTTTGTGCACTGCGCAAGCGGTTACCGGTCTATGATTTTTGTTTCAATATTAAAAGCACGCGGCTATGATAATTTGATTGACGTAAAAGGCGGATTCAAAGCAATAAAAGATAGCAACAAAATCAATACTACCGATTTCGTGTGTCCGACAACGTTACTCTAAGAAAATGCCCTTAGCATTTAAAAATTGCTATAATTATTCGTTTTGATATAGTTGTCCAAAACAATGAAATAAGTGTGAAAAACTAATCAGGATAAAATAATGTTATGAAGGCGATGATTTTAAAAAACTGGAATTTAATGAGGCTGCTGCGTCTAGCCATTGGCGTTTGGGCAATCATTTCGGCGATACAAACTGGCCAGGAAGCCCTGGGATTATTAGGAGCAGTAGTTTTAGCCATGGCTATTTTTAATATTGGCTGTTGCGGTGTTAATGGATGTGCGCCCCGATCTGAGCAAAATAAAAAGTCACCTAAAAATCCTGGAGAAATTGAATATGAAGAAATTACTTAAGAATAATTTTTGGATGGCAGGCGCGATAATCGGCGCCATCACTGGTTACCTCTATTGGAATTATATAGGTTGCAGTAGCGGTAAATGCGTTATTACATCAAACCCGATAAACAGCGTTGTATATTTTGGAATTATGGGCGCCATGTTGCTGAGTATATTTCAGCCCGAAAAAATAAAATCATCTGAAAAAATCTATGGTACACTTTAATTTTTTTTGGTCCAATTCACGCTACGTTCTTTCAGATAATTAACTACAAAATCAAAACATACTTTTTCTGAACCAATCATTTCAGGAGGAAAGATTCCCTTTTTTTCAAAGAATTTTTTTGCAAGAAGATTAACGCAGGCCGTACACGTATAGCCCGTGCTCCGCGCCATAGAAGAAGTGTTAGAACCGCTATCATAAAAATCAAGCAAATTATATTCTACCGTTTTTCCTTCACCATGCAGTAGTACTTTCATCACGGTGAGTTCCTCTTCTTTTTCTCCCAATTTCCATTCATTAATCAATAAATTTGAAGTGAAGGCAAGCGGAGATATTTCTTTATCGTCAACAGTTATTTTTTTCTTGCTAAAAAATCCACTTTGTTGTAAGGCCAAAATAAGCTCAACATGTCCGGGGTATCGAAGTGTTTTTTCAATTTGTGTAGGCACGTGTTCCATGGTAAATAGAAGGGTGCGCAGCCCATCAGTATTAAAGGCTTCCAGAACTCCAACTCCATCAAAATAAATCATTTCTCGATCAGTTAAAGCAGGTTTTGTAACAATGGAACCGTTTGTCTTCAATCGTGCAGGACGTGTATATTCTTCGATTACATCAATTGGAGAAAAAGGCGCTTTGTATAAAAATGGAAATTTTGGATGCAGCGGTAATCCACCTACATAAATCTCAAAATCATCAATCTTCATTTCCTGATCGTATCGGCCAATAATAAGATTGCTCATTCCAGGCGCAACGCCTGCATCGATAATTGCTGTTACATTTTTTTCTTTGGACAAAGCATCAAGCTGCATCGCATCTTCTGGAAAAAACGAAATATCCACCACGCTTTTGCCACATTCAATTACGGCTTTCAAGGTATTAAAGCCCATAAAGCCGGGTACGGCGGTTACCACCAAATCAAAAGATTTGAGAAAGGTTTTATAACCAGAAAAGTGTTTTAAATTTTGTACGATGGTGTTTACGGTATCATCTTTTTCTTTGAGTAACCCGAGGTTATGCTCATCAATATCGAAAGAAGTTACTGAGAAATTTTTTGCAAGATCGAGAGCAATAGCCCTGCCCACCATTCCGGCGCCAAGAACAGCAATCGTCATGTGAGACTTTTTACAAAGATGATAAAAATATTTCGCGTTTTATTTTTATTGATAAACTTTAGGCATTAGCGTTAATTTATCAAGAAATTATCTAAAGACGCCTGCTCGATTTTAACCCACGATTCGAAGTATTTTAATCCGTCATCTATAAACTCTTACATAGTCAACCAGCAATGAATCCTTCGTAAAAGCACCATCAATGTTTCCTGCAAAATTGCCACCCATGGCTACATTTAGAATAAAAAAGAAATCATGATTAAAAGGGAGGCTGCCGCTATTAGCAACAGTATGATAGACCTGGTTATCTACCGAAATTTGTATAGTAGAAGCATTCCATTCCAAAGAATAAATATGGAATTCTGTTGAAGCATTGGAAATTAAAGTGGTGCTGCCATCGCCATTGGCGCCGGATCTTCCAGGATAATGTAGCGTACCAAAAATTTTATTTGGCTCACTTCCACGAGCTTCCATAATATCAATTTCGCCGCAGCCCGGCCATGGCACCGTTGTAAAATTGCTGCCCAACATCCATATTGCAGGCCACGTGCCAATCACAGAGGGGAGTTTTGCTCTTACCTCTACTTTGCCATAAGTAAAATCAAACTTACCTTTTGAAAGTAGCCGCGCAGATGTAAAAGGGCTGCCGCTGTAATTTTCCCTTATAGCAGATATTTTTAAAGATCCATTTTGTACCACTGCGTTTTCGGGACGATTGGTATAATATTCGAGCTCAGAATTTCCCCATCCATTTGAGCCATTCCCAATATCATATCCCCATTTTAGCGGATCGGGAGCTCCGTCTGTATTAAATTCATCGGACCAAAAAAGTACTGGAGGAAAATATTTTCTTATAACGGTTATTTGTACTGTACTTTTTATAGATAACCCTGAGCTACTTGTAGCAGTAACGGATACGGTATAACTATTCGTTCCCGTGACTAAATATTGGTAAGTGGCCAATCCATCAGAAACAATTTTGCTATCTCCATTTCCAAATTGGTAGAAATAAGATGTTGTGTTATCTGCGGTTGCAGTAAATGTCACTGTGCCACTACTATCGGTACTTACCGTTGCCTTTATAACAAGATTAGTTGGCGGCGTTTTTGTGTCACCATTTCCTGACTTTTTACAACTAACAAAAATTGTAAGTAGCAGTAAAAAAATCAAAAAGCTTTTAAAATATTTCATTTAAGATAAATTATTAGGTGTAATACTCACGGATTTATTTTCAATCATATTTAAGAAATGAAAATTAATTTTTTTGACAGTGAATCAAAAAAATCTGCTACAATATAATTCAAATATCACCTTTACCAACTGGATGTAAAAAGAATTTTTTGAAAAGAATTTGAGATAAGAAAAAGAATATCATTTCCCGATACAGAATTTACTAAAGATATAATCAAGCATATCGTCGTTGGAAATTTCACCGGTTATTTCTCCAAGATAATGAAGACACCTCCTTATATCTAACGATAAAAAATCGCTCGTAATTTTATTTTCAATGCCTTTTCTTATTTCATTTAAGGAGGCTTGAACTTCGCTCAATGCACTGTAATGACGGGCATTCGTCAAAATTATATTTTCAGAAAGCACACTTTCGTCAACAACGGTATTATATAATTTTTCCCTGAGTAATTCTATTCCGGAATTTAATTTCGCAGAAATAAATATCGTTTCTGGAAACCGTTCTCTTTTATTTTTTATCACAGTTGCACTGGCACAATCCGTTTTGTTCGCGACAGAAATTACATTCGCATTTTGGCTCCTTGTATCTTGAAGTAAGGTGGCAAGTTCACCATCAGAGATCGAATTAATATCGAACAAATACAGAACAATATTCGCTTCTTGAATTTTTTCCTTACTTTTTAAAACACCCATATTTTCAATTATATCATCCGAGTTCTCCCGAATGCCTGCAGTATCAATAAGCCGGAATAAAATTCCATTTATATTGATGATCTCTTCAATCGTGTCGCGCGTAGTACCAGCAATTTCACTTACAATAGCCCGGTATTCATTTAGGAAAGTATTCAATAAGGTGGATTTACCTGCATTAGGATTGCCTACAATTGCCACGCTCACTCCATTCTTTATAACGTTGCCAAGTTTGAAAGAATCTAACAAATTTTTTACGGTGGAATCTATGTCTAAAATCAGATCCATAAACTTTTTTCGATCCGCAAATTCAACGTCCTCTTCACTAAAATCCAATTCAAGCTCTATTAATGCAGAAAATTGAATCAACTTTTCCCTCATCTCTTTTAATATTTGTGAGAAGCCTCCACGCATATTTTTTAACGCAGCATTTTGTGACGCACTGGTATTACTGCATATAAGATCTGCCACAGCTTCTGCCTGCGTAAGATCAAGTTTTCCGTTTAGGAATGCGCGCTGCGTAAATTCCCCGGCTTTTGCGAGTCTTGCGCCATTTCGAATAAGCGCATCAATAACCTGCTGCTGCACATAGGGCGAGCCATGGCAACTAATTTCAATAACATCTTCGCCTGTGTAGGACGCCGGGTTTTTAAAAATGGAGATAACCACTTCATCAAGAATTGTATCACCTTCTTTTAAATAGCCAACATGAAGTGTGTTGGCGGGTTGACCTGACAGGTCCTTTGAAGGAAATATTCTATTTATAATTGAAAACGACATTCCACCACTCAGTCTTATTACGCCTATCGCTCCTACGCCTGGCGGAGTTGCGATGGCAACTATTGTGTCGTCCCAACCTGAAAGTTTCCCGTGCATGCTGTAAAGATAAGATAGCCAATTCAACCCGAAATAGTAGGTAAAAACAAGATCAGATTTTAAGAATAAGAATTCGGCCTATTCATGAGAATTTATGATAAAATAATGCCTTACATCATTAATTTGAATTTCATTAAGGGCGTCAACAAAGTTTTTATATGTTGCCAGTCTTGCCTGGGAAATTATCACAACCACATAATTTAAATTGGACAAAAAAAAAGATGCATTGCTGCATCTCTTGAAAAAATATTTTTAAAAAAATCTTATTGATCAGGATTAGTTAGTGTAACAGGTTGCAAACGATATGCGTTTACATATCTTCCATTTTGCTGAGCCGGAGTCCAGTTTGGACCTTTCCTGATTGCATTCGTTGCTATTTCTGCAAGTTTACTTCCCTTCATAGTTGTTGCCTCTACCTGGCTTACCTTTCCTGATTTATCAACGATAAATTTTACAACACAAGTTCCAAAGTCACCTTCAGCAAATTCATCCTGATGTTCCTGGATAGCTCTCGTTACATACTTTGTCCAGGCCCCTGCACCGCCGGGGAACGAAGCTTCTATTTCAACCTTAGTAAAAACTTTATCCGCATCTTCATCCTTAGCAACCGGGGGAGCAACAACTTGTGTTCCTTTATCTTCAGTGGGCGGCGCTACTATTCCTAAATCTTTAGTTCCTTCAACAGTCTTTACGTCTATTTTTGCTTCTTCAATTTGTTTTACTTCTGGCGGTGGTTTAATCACTTCCTCATCCTTTACAACTTTTGGCGGAGTAAAGGCAATCGTTGCGATTGGCGGTGGCGGTGGTAATTTTGGTGGTGGTGGCGGTGGTGGTGGTGGTGGTTCATTCGGCGCCGCTTCCATTACCAAGTCCTTCGTTTGTATTTCCTTCACATCTTTGTCCGAGGAAAGTTTATCAGCTATAACGGAACCTATGAATATAAGTAAAATTATGACAACCGTACTTACGAGCGCAATCGTGATTCTTCGATTGTACGTTTTTCTCAAATCATAAGCGCCATAATCCTTATTTCGTCCTTCAAAGAGAATATCTAAAAGATCAGCCTTTAATATTTTATTAGCTTCCATGTTTTGTTTTTTAAGTTAGAATACCAAATGGAATTTCTCCATAAAAAATACTGTACCCGGCGTTACTGAACGCCCGCGGCTTTCTCTGTTTGCTGAATTTTACTATACTCATCTGCTGTTGGATTCACCATCGCATACCTGGCGATATCGTTAATTGTCATTTCATCCAGCATATCAACAGCATTTTTATACGTAGCATCTTTATCAGGTTTGATAATTACAAACAAATCATCTACCGGTGTGCTTTTCTTTTTATCAAGAATGATCTTTCGCACATCTTTGTAATTGGTGGTTTGCATTGTCGCAGGGTCATTACCAAAGTAATAATACACCACGTTTCCTTTACCTAACATCAACGTTAGTGAGCCTGATTCTTTTACTTTATTTATTTCATCCGGTTTATCAGTATCCTTTGGCATGTTTAGATTCATTGCCGTAGGCTGGGCCATTGTTGTTGTAAAAATAAAAAAAGTGATCAACAAAAACCCGAGATCCACCATGGGAGTAAGATCTACCCTGGTAGAATGCTTTTTGCTCTTTTTGACACCGGGGCCCTTATGACCGCCACCAGATTTTACCTCCATTTCTGCCATAATAGAAATATTTTAGTTTTTTGAATACAATTTAATTTAATTCAATCTACTTTGCAGGCGGTGTTTCCGATTGTTGCGCCTTCAAATTCGCTTTATATAATTCTGAACCTTCTGGAACATCTTCCACAGTGGTAACAAGATTATATTTATAAATATCATTTTTCTTAAAAGCCTCAATAACTCCACTAAAGGCAGGATATTTCGCCGCGTCATCACCCTTTATAAGAAAATTTAATTTTTTTCCCTGCCCCGCAGCAACGGCAGCACCAATCCACGCCTGCAGTTCATTATTAGTGCTATCGGCCGGTACCCCATTGAATTTAGTATTTTTTAACTGCTCTGTTGGTACCCTTATGAATTGTAATAACTGACTTAGCGGAACGCCTATAAACCCCGCCTCCAAAAAGTATTTCCTGTCCTCCGGGGTTACCTGCATGTGTCGCTCGCTCATCATTTCATCGAATACGTCTCCTTTAATTTCATCAGTCATATTAATAAAGACCCTGTTAGTTTTATCTATAGACACGGTGAAAGCATCTTTTTGTGGAGCATGTTTATTGGAAACTGAACCAGGTGGTACAATTTCTACCGCTTCTGAAGGCTTAAACTTTGTTGCAAGAATGAAGAATGTTAGCAACAAGAACGCGACATCGCACATAGCGGTCATATCCACATTGGTGCTCCCGCGCTTTATTTTGGCTCTTCCCATTATTTATATTTTAATAATAATTAGATTCATTTTCTGGAATATTCCATACAAGTGAATGGATTATTTATAGAGTGATGCAAAGCTTTGAGTAAGCGTAAAGCCTGATTCATCAATACCATAGGTAATACCGTCAATTTTTGTTGTAAAAATATTATAAGAAATAATTGCAAAAGCCGATGTACCGATACCCAATGCTGTATTATACAAGGCCTCTGATATACCTTTTGATAGTTCCCTTGCTGCTTCACCACCACCAGATTCTCCAAGATTACTAAATGCACGGATCATCCCAATCACCGTTCCAAGCAATCCAATTAACGTTGCAACTGATGCAATCGTAGAAAGAAATACCAGGTTCTTTTCCAACATTGGTAGTTCCAGAGCTGTCGCTTCTTCTACTTCTTTTTGAATGGCCAAAACTTTTTGTTCAGTATCAAGTTCATTGTCGGTAATCATTGCCTTGTACTTGCGAAGCCCGGCTTTCATTACGTTACCTACGGAACCTTTTTGCCTGTCACATTCGGCGATAGCAGCATCCACTTTTTTATCAGCAAGATAAAACTGTACTTTCCTTATGAATTCAGCATTAGATCCATTTCCATTAGCTTTTGAAACGGTCAACCATCTTTCAATTATAAAAGTGAAAACAATTAAAAAACATCCAATAAGAATTGGAACTATTATTCCTCCTTCATACATTCTTGCAAGGTCACCTTTAGGTCCATTGTGCTTTGGCCAAAAACCGCCGGCAGGATCAGGGTTTGTAAAATTGCTACTTGCCCCAATAACGAAACGCCAGATAATGTAGCCTGCAAGGATACAAATTATAGGAGCCAGCAAAGAAATAATATTGCTGGATTTTTTTGCCTGAACCGATGTGGTCGCTTTTACAGTAGAGTTTGCAGTTGTATTTGATTCTGCCATAACGTTAGGTTTTTTAGTGTTAAAAGTTTAAGATGATTTGATTAAATATTTGATGGTACAATTGTAGCGAAAAAAAATTTCATAATTCTCATTAAGCCTAAAAAAATTTTTAGTAGGCTCACAAGTTAATAAATTAATCCAATCTAAGTAAAAGGAATATGTTTTTTTTTAAAATAAAAGTACCAGCAATTTACTTATATTCCTCATTTAAAAAATCAGAAAATTATAGCTTAATGTACCAGGATCTTACGTCAAAATTGAAACTATATCGGCGCAAAAAAAATTTGATCTTACTCATAGCGCAGGGCAACAATCGGATCAAGCCTGGCAGCTTTTAATGCAGGGTAAAGACCGGCAAAAAGCCCAACTACCGAACAAACCACAATACCTAAAACAACCCAGGCCCATGGAACTACGAAACCTGTGTGAAGAAACATCCCAACGACATTGCCCACAAGTACCCCAAGTATAATTCCAAAAAGGGCTCCTATGAGACTGATCATTACTGATTCGAAAAGGAATTGACTTCTAATGCTTTTTCTCGTACCACCGATAGCTTTTATCAAGCCAATTTCGCGGGTGCGTTCGTTCACTGCTACCAGCATGATATTCATGAGGCCAATCGCTGCACCAATCAGTGTTATCAAACCAATAAAAGCAGCCGCAGTTGTGATAGCGCCAAGACTACTCATGAAGACTTCGGCTATGCTATCACTTTTATCAATATAAAAATTATTTTCTTCGTCAATGGCCAATTTTCTAATAGGCCGAAAGGTGCCTTTTGCCTCCCCGATCGCCGCATCCATGTCCTTAATGTCGTTAACCCTTATCCCCAAATTAAATGTGTTTCCTTCGGTGGTAAAAAGGCGACGAATATTATTATATGAAGTGAGTATAATGTTATCGGCATTAAAAAATGCACTGGAGCCTTTATCTTTCAAAACAGCAATAATGCGGTATTTTATTCCAGCTACATCAATTATTTTATCGACCGCCCTTTGAATATTTTCTCCATAGAGTTTTTTTGCAACGCTGTTACCAAGTATACAAATGCTTCTACCGCTTTGCACATCTATTTTATTTAAGTTTCTGCCAACGGCAATCGTATAGCCACTTTGAGCAAGGTAATTTTCGTCTCCACCGAGAACAGAAACATTTGGATTCGTCTTTATTGTTTCATTGTTAACAATTACATTCCTTGGGCCATTTATAGAAATGCTAACGCTTGCGGGAAATGCATACCGTTCTTTAAATAATTTTGCTTCCTGGTAGGTAATAATTTTCCCGTTGTTAGATTTTTTTTCTTTGAGGGAATTGACTGATTTTTTGGTAACCTGCCTTCGGCCTATGCGTATTTGACGGTCCTGGAAACGAATGCTAAAAGAGTTTGCACCCATTGTCGAAAAGTTCTCTTTAAGGCTTTGATTCATAGAAGCAGTTGCAGTTATAATTCCAATTAGCGCCATAATGCCCAATGAAATAATTGTAACAGTAATACCTGTACGCAGTTTATTACTTTTCACTGTTCGGAATGCGAGTGATAAAGAATCTGATAATTGCATAGCGTGTTTCCGAAAAATTTATTTTGAATGAAAGTGAAGGTACAATTTCAAAAGAATTTTTTCAATACCATTCATATATTAATAGTAGAGCCAATCAACAACAAGCGAGGGGAGAATGCCGACTATTATAATTATGGCGGCAGCAATAACCAACAAGTATTTGAAGGAGGACCTCACAGGCATAACATTATTTGCACCTGCAGCCGGTTCTTTAAAATACATTGCCTGTATTACCCGAAAATAATATACAGCGCTTATAGCAGCACAAATGACAGCTAAAATCACCAACCAAACCTGGTGGCCGTCCTTAACAGCCGCAAGTAGCATATAAAATTTGGCGGTAAAACCTGCCGTAAGGGGAATACCTGTAAGAGATAGTAAAAAAATTGTAGCTGTACCCGCCAGCACGGGATTTGTTTTATATAGCCCATTGAAACCTTCAATGGTATAATCGTTCATTTTTACCAGCACAGCAAACATTCCTATAGTTGCAACGCTATATGATACAGCATACAATAGCAAACCTTCCTGTGCTGTATCGTTCAAGGCAAATAATGCAAACATCATAAAACCTGCATGAGCAATACTCGAATAGGCAAGCATGCGCTTTACGCTTTGTTGAAAGACAGCCGTGAGATTTCCTATAAGTAAAGTGGCAGCAGTGATTAAGACGATGAGCATTTGCCACTGCTGTTGTATGATACCAAAGGACACTTTGAATAACCTGATAAAGGCAATAAAACCAGCAATTTTTACTATAGTTGCCATGAAGGAAGTAAATACTGTAGGCGCTCCATCATATACATCAGGCGCCCAAAAATGAAACGGCGCTGCCGATACTTTAAATGACATTGACACAACTAACAACACCAAACCTGCCGCGATCATAACAGGCATTGGCCCCGTTCCCAATTCAATCATATTTATATAAAAAGACCCAAGGCTATTCCCTCCATAAATCAATGCAATTCCCATAAGCATTAAGCCGGTAGAAAATGCCCCCATGAGAAAATACTTGAGAGAAGCTTCGTTACTTTTTAAATTGCGTTTATCGCTGCCCGTTAGTATATATGAAGGAATTGACATAATCTCAATTCCGAGGAACAGCATCAACAATGTATTGAATGACGAAGAAATGGAAACACCGCACAAGATAAAAAATATCAGTGCAAAATATTCTGAGCCGTTTTCTCCCACTTTCTCAATATCCCTTCCATTTAAAAGAAAAAATAATAACGTACATGCAAAAGCAATTGTATTAAAAAGAAGGCCAAAATTATCGAACCGAAGCATTCCTTTGGTATCGATTTTAAAAATTTGTGTGCCAAAAAATTCGAGCATATTTCCGGCAAGCAAAATGATGATACCTGCTATAGCCCAATATTTTGGTGTCGAAGTTTTTTTAAAAAACACTCCGCCAAACATCATCACGACTCCCCAAAGTGCAGATATTAATATTGCGTTCATAAATTAATTCTATTACCTTTTTTTATCTTTAGAAAGAATTTTATTTAAATTTTTGTAAAATATCCGTTACCGTATCCTGGGTCAAATGCAAAACGGGACCCGGATAAATTCCTAATATTATAATCGCGGCCACAATAACTGATAACGTAAATTTTTGGCCACCACTGATTGAGCCTACATTTTCAGTAATGGAATTTGTATTGCCGAAAAAAACTTTTTGCACCATGTTCAACATGTACGTTGCTGAAAGTATAATGCTGATGCAGGCAAATACTGCCATCCATTTATTGTATTCAAATAAACCAGTGAACATTAAAAATTCCCCAACGAAACCGTTGGTAAGAGGAAGCCCGATATTCGCCAAAACTATTATTATAAAGAAGGTGGTTAATGTAGAGGATTTGGTCGCAAGGCCTCCGAGTTCGGATATCTTTCTAATACCTGTTTTCTTTTCAATTATATCTACAACAATCCACAAGGCAATAATATTAATACCGTGATTAAGCATTTCCAGCATAACACCTTGCAAGCTTGTATTATTGCGGGCAAAAATACCTGCTCCCATTAAACCGATATGTGCAATAGAAGACCATGCAACGATTCGTTTGAGATCCGTTTGAGACAAAGCAATGATACTGGCGTAAAGAATACCTATAATACACATTACCAGAATGATCGTATCATTTTTTTCAACTGCCTCCGGAAATATAGGAAGTAACCAGCGAAGCATTCCAAATATGCCCATTTTAACCATGATGCCACTTAATACCATCACGGTAGAATCGGAGGATTGCTCGTAAAGGTCTGGCTGCCACGAATGGAAAGGAAAAATGGGCATCTTAACGGCAAAGGCCGCAAAGAATAACCAAAAGACCATGTTTTGCTGACTTGCATCAAGCGTAGCGCTATAGAAAGATTTTATATAAAATGAATGTTCAGAAAGTGCGGTTACGGGCGGCGTATGCAGGTATACAAACATTATCCCAATGAGCATGAGCAAGGAACTAACGAATGTATAAATGAAGAATTTAAAAGTGACACGAATCCGAAATTCACCGCCCCACCTGCTGCAAAGAAAATACATGGGAATTAAAGCCAGCTCCCAGAAAAAATAAAAGACCAACGCATCCATCGCAACAAAAACACCCATGAGGCCAGCCTGCACTAATAACATTAATCCATAATAAACATTTGCATTTGGATACTCACGTTTATACGTAGCCGCAAATACCAGCGGAAAAGAAAAGGCAGTAAGAAAAGTTAGCAAAAAGCCCATGCCATCCATACCTACGCTAAAACTGGAACCTATATAAGGCAACCAAACGTAACTAACATTATTATAGGTTGCATATTCAGGATGGTGAACAAAGTCAGTATAGCACAAGCTTATAATTGACACTACCAAAGTTGCTACGGAAGAAAACAGCGCAAAATTTTTAACAGCTTTCGGGCTCTTTATAAAAAAAATAATTATGCCGGTGACCAGGGGAATCCAAAGCAGCAGTTCAGGAAATGTATAATAAGTACCCAGCATTAAATTTATTTTGTAAACAATTGAATAATTAATAATAATAATAAACCAATAACCATCAATAAAATATAACTTCCTACAAAGCCACTTTGCAGAAACCTTATTTGCCTGCTGCTGTAGTTGATGCCTTTGCCAACTCCGTTAACCAGCGCATCAAGGCCAGATTTTTCGACAACATTGCCCAGAAACCGGGAAAACCCTTTCAATGGCCTAACGATAATACTATCATATATTTCATCAACATAAAATTTATTTTCAATTGCTTTTGTAAAAGCACCTGCCTCTTCAGTTCCTTCCTGATAATTTTTATACTTCTTCCACGCCCAAATGCAAACAAATAAAATAAGCAAAGAAGATACAGCCATCAAAATGATTTCAAGCTGGGGCGAAGTGGTGCCAGCGGTCAACAATTTATTGGAGTCTGCAAATACCGGTGACAAAAAATCGCCCAGGGAATTTCCATTTTTTACAAAGATTTCCGGTATGCCAACAAAGCCGCCAATAGCTGAAAGAACCGCAAGACAAATAAGCGGAAAAGTAATTGCAGACGGGCTTTCATGCAGGTGATGCAACTGCTCGTCAGTACCGCGAAATTTACCGGCAAACGTAAGAGCCAATAAACGAAACATATAAAATGCGGTAAGCAACGCTCCTGCTACGCCAACAATATAAAATAACGGGTTATCAGAATAGGCGGCAGCCAGAATTTCGTCTTTGGAAAAGAAGCCTGAGAAAGGAGGCAATCCTGCAATAGCCAGGCAGGCGATAAAAAATGTGACGTAAGTGATCTTCATTTTTTTGCCGAGGCCACCCATTTTTCTAATGTCCTGTTCGCCGCCCATGGCATGTATTACCGAACCAGCTCCAAGAAATAAAAGCGCTTTAAAAAATGCATGCGTCATCACATGAAAAACGGCAGCAGAATATGCACCGACGCCAAGCCCAAGAAACATATAACCAAGTTGACTAACCGTAGAATACGCCAGTACTTTTTTAATATCATTTTGTTTTAACGCAATTATCGCCGCAAATATAGCAGTAGCTAATCCTACAATGGCGACGATCGACATAGTAAATGGCGCCATTGTATAAATAATGTTGCTCCGCGCGATCATGTATATTCCCGCAGTAACCATCGTGGCGGCATGAATTAATGCGGAAACAGGCGTAGGGCCCGCCATTGCATCTGGTAGCCATGTGTACAATGGAATCTGCGCGCTCTTTCCGGTTGCACCCATAAAAAGCAACAAACTAATCCCAATTAAAACGGGGGAATTTTTTACAGTTATAACAGAAAGTATCCCCGTTTGAGCATCAAATAAATTGTGGTAGGAAGTTGTACCGAATGTATTTATCAGCCAAAATATTCCGAGGATGAATCCAAGGTCGCCGATACGGTTCATAATAAATGCTTTTTTTGCAGCATTATTAAAATTGTCATTTTTAAACCAAAAACCAATTAATAAATAAGAACACAATCCAACACCTTCCCAACCCATAAACATAATTACATAATTACCTCCCAATACCAGTAAAAGCATTGAGAAAACAAAAAGGTTCAGGAAAGAAAAATATCTTGCATAACCAGCCTGGTCTTCATCCTTCATGTAAGAGGTGGAATAAACATGAATGAGAAATCCTACGCCAGTAATAATAAGAAGGAAAACTGAAGTAAGCTGATCGATTTGAAACTCAAAAGGTATATTGAGCTTACTGATGTTTATAAAAGAAAAGTAATCAATATTTTGGGGAGTGAATCCTTCTTTGGAAACATTTATAAAAACAAGAATGCTTAAGCAAAAGGATATAAAAATAACGAGGCTGCCAATAAATCCTGTAACGGACTTTGAAATAAATTTTCTCCCCAAACCATTGATCAAAAACCCAAGCAGAGGAAATAAAGGAATTAAATAAGCTACATCAAATATATTAATCATAAATACTACCAGTATAATTAGAAAAGAAAATAAATCCTTCTCCCGGTTTAGTTTTTAAGCCTGTTCAAAAAGTTTATATCAATTGATCTTGTATTTCTGTACATCATCACTATTATCGCCAGCCCCACACTTACTTCTGCCGCAGCAACTATCATTATAAAGAAAACAAATATCTGCGCGTTCATGGCCGCAGTTGCATCCAATACTCTTCCGGCAATGTGCATTTTTGAAAAACCTACCAACAATAAATTAACTGAATTGAGCATGAGTTCAATACACATAAACACAATAATAGAATTTCGCCTGGTAAGCGCGCCCACAACGCCTATACAAAATAAGGCGACCGATAAAAAGATGTACCATTTAATTTCCATGCTTATAACTTTACCAACAAATATT
>JBDTKB010000321.1:0-3011 GCA_039935555.1 Ginsengibacter sp.
TCCATCTTTAATTACCTTGCTAATCCTGCGTCCTCACCATTGGTGAATGGTTCAGGCGCTACCAGCCGTGCTTTAGTAAATACTGGTCCCCTAATTAACGGAACAGCAAGTGTTTTGGGAAATGGGTCAGGTGCTACGAGCCGGGCCTTAGTAAATGGTAATTCCACTTTGCTTAACAGTACTACTGCTGGTGGTTCCAGCAACACCAATGTGGCCGTAATTGTAAGCAGCAACGATGTACCCAATGCAACCGGCAACCTAATCACGGAAACTTCTGTTAACATGGTTACTAACGGCATCGGTAAGGGACTTCACACCATTGTGCCGGCGGCCTTTATTTCCGGAAATTTCAATATCAGTTACGGGCTGGGAACATTAACCATCACACCAGCTCCGCTTACCATAACTGCGAATAACCAATATACTAGTAATGGGGTTTTACCACCGTTTACATCCACCAGGACCGGGTACCAATTCCACGATGCGTCCATACCGGCAACTGGCCCTGTTTATAAAGTATCTCCTACTTACAACGGTAACGCGGGTGTATACACTATCACTCCTTCTGGATTGAGTTTTGCAGGAGATTCTAATTACCTGAAAAAGTATATTACCGGTACGCTGTATGTAAATCCTTTTAATTGGTCTACTCGGCCAATTACACTTGCATTAAAATGTGTTTCAAAATTAAAGAACAGTCCTACAGGCTTTGCATACGTTGCTCATTTCATTGCGTCAAACTGTAACACAACCACCGTTTATGTTCCTTTAGGCAATAGCAATTATATAACGGCAACAGGTAAGTATTCAGGAGTTCCGCCTACCGTATTTCCAAAAGGTACCACTTCGTTTGATGTCTATTTTACCGGGAGTAAAATCACGTGGACATTGAAAACGCTGCAGGGTAAATCAAGCTGCGCACAAACTATATCCGCCACTTCCAACTCCTGCAAATGCTCGGGGAATAATGATGGCTTCTCTTATAGTGCGGATCAGGCTATTTCGGAAACTGTTGCCCCTGTTATTACTCAGCTATATCCAAACCCGGCTAACAATGAATTACTCGTTACATCAAATGTTGATTTTGCAAGTGAAAAAGATATTACTCTATTTGATGTGTACGGCAGGGTTTTGTTTGTAAGTACCAAATTGAGATCGGCGCAGATGATTCATTTGGATATTTCGACGCTGGCGAAGGGAACATATTTTATAAGGATAAAACAAAAAGACAGCACAAGAACTTTATCATTTATTAAATTATAATATTTTAATTGCAGGATTTGCTAAATTGAGTGTATGAAACGATAGAAGAAAACCACAACCCGGCTGGTGCGATTGTTTGTGATCTTACGGTCGTGCTGGCCTCTCTTCTTATGCGATGCAGAATTGTTTTTTGCATCCTTTGATAGACACCTGCATTATTAAGGCTTTTGTAAAAAAGTAACATATGCCTTGGAAGAAATTAGTCTTCTCATGCTGCTTAACAGGTTATTTCCTTTTCGCAACGGCGCAAAATGGTCTATCGACCCGTTTTAATAAGGCTGACACCAATGCTGTCAACGCACTGCTTTTGCAAAGCAAAGTTAATTTCGGTACCGACCTTCAAAAGGCAATAGACTATGCTACGCAGGCCGGGCAAATTTCACGGAAAATCAATTTTAAAAAAGGTGAGGCATTGGCATTAAAAAATATCGGCATAGCCAATTATTACCAGGGCAATAATTTGGAAGCTCTTAGCAATTACCAAAAAGCATTGACAATATTTCAATCATCAGGCGATGATATTGGTGTATCCAATATTGAAAGTAATATGGGCGCTATCTATATGAACCAGGGCAACGACACGAAGGCTCTGGAATATTTTCTAAAGTCGTTGCAGGTAGCTGAATTAACCGGCGATAAACTTAGAATTATTACCCCGACAATTAACATTGGCGCCATATATTCACGAAACGATTCTACCCTGGATCGTGCGCTAACTTATTACATGAAGGCATTGCCAACTGCTATGGAATTAAATGACAGCGATGCCATCGGAACTATTTCATTAAACGTCGGCGAAATTTATTCTAATCTGAATAGGGATTCTCTTGCTTTTTATTACCTAAAAAAGTCGCTCAGCTTCTTTGGCACTTCTGAAAACACGCCTGCTTCTTACAATGCTATTGGCAAAGTTTACATGAATCAAAAAAAATATAATCTATCACTCGATGCTCACAGTCATGCATACACGATAGCAAAAAAATTGAACAGTAAACTGGATATCGTGTATTCGCTTAAAGGCATCGGTAAAACTTATATGGCGCTTAAAGATTATACTGCGGCATTAGATTACTTAAGTAAGGCTGAAATAATTGCTGCAGAAATTCATGTACCTATGGAATTGATGTTAATTGATAGCTCCATCGCGGCATCGTATGAACAGGTAAAGGATTTCAAAAATGCCCACCTATACGAAGTAAAATATGCAGCATATAAGGATACCCTCTACAACAATGAAAAAGATAAAAAAATTGCACAACTGCAATTCGATTTCGATCTCCAGAAAAAAGAAGGGCAGATAAGCCTGCTCACAAAAGACAATCAGCTCAGCGAACTTGAATTGAAAAAGGAAAGGTTTGCCAGGAACTCACTTATTATCGGATTGATAGCCGCCTTCCTGTTGGCTGTTTTTATTTATAGAAATTACAGAAACAAGCAAAAAGCTTATACATTACTTCAAAGTCAAAAACAGGAAACCGATAAACAAAAATCAAAAGCAGAACAGGCTTTGTTAGAATTAAAAGCGACACAATCCCAACTTATTCAATCAGAAAAAATGGCAAGCCTCGGAGAACTCACCGCAGGCATAGCACATGAAATACAGAACCCGTTAAACTTCGTCAATAATTTTTCTGATGTAAACAAAGAACTGCTCGAAGAATTAAAAGAAGAAGCTGATAAAGGAAACATTGATGAAGTAAAAGCGATTGCAAATGATGTAATAGGAAATGAAGAAAAAATAAACCATC
>JBDTKB010000322.1:0-3007 GCA_039935555.1 Ginsengibacter sp.
GAGGCCTACGGAACTGTTGATGAGCTGAATTCGTGGATCGGCTTTGCGAATGATGCCGTAAATGATTACAGCGCCAATCACATTTTAAAAGAAATACAGGATCGGCTTTTTACAATTGGTTCCTCCCTCGCGTGCGATCCGGCAAAAGAAACAAAATTATTAATACCAGATTTGGTTGAAGCTGATGTTCATTTACTTGAAAAAGAAATTGACAACATGAATGGAACTTTACCGGAAATGAAACATTTTATTTTGCCCGGAGGAAGTACTGCAGTGTCTATAGCGCATATAGCGAGAAGCGTGTGCCGCAGGGCAGAACGTTGCGTGGTAAACTTAAATGAGCATGACGGTTCGGTAGCGCCTTTGATTATTAAATATCTTAACAGGTTAAGCGATTATCTCTTCGTGCTGGCGCGCTACGCGGGGCATTTACAGAATGTGCCGGAACTTATTTGGAAGCCGCGGGTTTGAAATGAGAATTGACCGGTTGATCAATTTTATTTCAAAAAAAATACGTTTTCAACTAACCATCTTCCCATCTTTCATGTGCAATATTCTGTCGCTTAGTTGCGCCAATTCTTCGTTATGCGTCACTATTAAAAACGTTTGCTGAAAGCGATTTCGTAAATCAATAAATAAATTATGGAGTTCTTTGGCATTTGCCGAATCAAGATTGCCGGTCGGCTCATCTGCCATAACTATTGAGGGATTATTAATGAGCGCGCGTGCAACTGCCACCCTTTGTTGTTCGCCTCCGGAAAGTTCGCCGGGTTTATGTTCACCTCGATCTTTTAATCCAAGTAATTCTAATAGCTCTAACGCTTTTACCTGAACTTCTTTAGTTTTTCTTCCTGCAATCCAGCCTGGCACACAAATATTTTCAATTGCCGTAAATTCCGGAAGCAAGTGGTGAAACTGAAACACAAACCCAATATGTTTATTTCTGAACGCAGCAAGTTTTTTTCCATTTAATCTAAAAACCGGTGTATTCTCTATATAAATTTCTCCTTTATCTGCCCTGTCGAGCGTTCCTAAAATATGAAGTAAAGTACTTTTTCCGGCACCAGACGAACCTGCAATGCTCACTATTTCACCTTTTCCAATTTCAATATCCACGCCTTTTAATACAGGAAGCGGACCATAATTTTTAAAAATTCCTGTAGCTTTTAACATGCCTAAATGTAATGGTTAAAATATAATTGGGTAAGCATAAAAATAAATAAAAGCATTGATGCATCCCTTCCATAAATTTATTCATCCATAGTAAACCCGCTTTATAAAAACAATATTTGGTAATCCCAATTTAACTTTTACATTTGCGGAAAATTAGACCCCCCGTTTTTAATTTAAAATAGATAAAAGAAAAGATATGTTTTGGACTTTAGAACTTGCTTCGCACCTTGAAGATGCGCCATGGCCGGCGACAAAAGATGAATTGATTGATTTTTCCATTCGTAGTGGAGCGCCGATTGAAGTTGTGGAAAATCTCCAGGAACTTGAGGATGAAGGTGGAGAAATTTATGAAGGATTAGATGATATTTGGCCTGATTATCCCAGCCAGGAAGATTTTTTCTTTAATGAAGATGAGTATTAATTAAAAAAATTGCTTTAAATATAAAAGGCCGTTCACGATGAACGGCCTTTTATATTTAAAGTATTGCATGACTAAATTGCAATTGAAATAAATATTTTTTAAAGAATTATTTTTCCATTTGTTCGATAACGCTGTGTGATACGCCGGTAAAAGAAAATCCTCCGTCGTGAAATAGGTTTTGCATGGTTACGTATTTTGTAAGATCACTAAAAAGTGTTACCAGGTAATTAGCGCAATCTTCGCCGGAAGCATTTCCCAGAGGGCTCATTTTTTCAGCATAATTTATAAAGCCATCGAAACCCTTAACGCCGCTTCCTGCAGTTGTACGCGTAGGCGATTGAGAAACCGTATTCACACGAACTTGTTTTTTTAAAGCATAATGATACCCAAAACTGCGGGCAATGCTTTCCAGTAATGCTTTCGCATCAGCCATTTCATTGTAATCAGGAAACACCCTTTGCGCGGCGATGTAGGTAAGCGCTACAACACTTCCCCATTCGCTAATGGCGTCCATTTTCATAGTTATTGCAAGAAGGCGGTGCAGGCTAGTTGCCGATATATCCAACGTTTTTTGATTGAAACCATAATCAATATCTGTATAAGACTTTCCTTTTCTCATGTTGACGCTCATTCCAATGGAATGCAAAATAAAATCAAAACTTCCTCCAAAATGCTCCATCGCTTTGGTGATCAAATTAGCAACATCGTCATTGCTGCTCACATCGCATGGAATTACAGGGGCATTTATTATTTCGGCAAGCTTGTTTATTTCTCCCATGCGCATGGCAACGGGAGCGTTAGTAAGCAATATAGATGCTCCTTCTTCGTGGCAACGCAACGCCGTTTTCCACGCGATAGATCTTTCATCAAGCGCGCCAAAAATAATTCCCTTTTTTCCTTTGAGTAAGTTATAAGACATGGTTAAATAGTTAATGAGTTAAATGATTAATTCTTTTGTGTATTTATTTAGGCTGCTATCAAACGTTTGTAAAAATAAGATACTTAATGTTTAAAGAAAAAACTCCTGAATTGGGTAAGTACAAAGCTGAGTGAAATGATAATTAAAAAAACAGCGCCGAATGACAGGACCATTAGCAATAAAAAAGCGCCCATATTACCACGCACTTTAATTTTTAATTTCAAAAAATTTACGACGGAATACGCAAGATACATCGCTACAATTACCAGCAATAAAATCAAGATCTTTCTAAAAAAATCCATTCGCTACCTGGTCATTTATTAATTTCCAATCATTTCTCTTGCATTCTCAAACGCTGCTGCCGTGGGCTTTTCACCGCTTAACATGGTAGCAATTGTTGTAATTCTTTCATCAGCATTTAATTGCCTGATAGAAGTAATAATTTTATCATTTTTTATTTCTTTATAAACAAAAAAGTGCGTGTTTGCCTTAGC
>JBDTKB010000323.1:0-5166 GCA_039935555.1 Ginsengibacter sp.
GGCACTTTGTTGTTACATGAAGAAAATGGTAAAGCAAAATTTGTGTATGGCTTTGGTAATTATGGAGGCACCGGCGTTTATCTCGCAAAAGATTATTTATATGCTGCTTCCGATTCTGAAATTTTCAGGTATAAACTTGATGCGGATAATCATGTTATTGATACAGCGCATCCTGAAAGAATTGTAACAGGGCTTGTTGATGGTGGCGAGCATAATACAAAATCAATTATGATGGATGGAGATAATAATTTGTACATACCGATTGGCTGTCCTTCCAATTCCTGCCAGGAACACGACCGGCAAACAGGCTCGATGGGAATGCCCGGTTGTTCTTTACTGCAAACTGCAGGCGGTGTATGGATGTTTAAGCCTGATAAAAAAGATCAAACTTATGCCGATGGTGTTCGCTATGCAACAGGCTTGCGTAACGTGGTGGGTGTTGCATGGAATTATCAAAGTAATAAATTATTTGTAATGCAACATGGGCGAGACCAGTTGAACACGATCTTCCCTGCATTATATACTGCCAAACAAAATGCGCAATTACCTGCTGAATGCATGTATTCCTTAACTAAAGGTGCCAATGCAGGATGGCCTTATATCTACTATGATCCTTTCAAAAAGGAAAAAATATTAATGCCTGAATATGGCGGCGATGGCAATAAAAAATTAGACAGCAATTTTATTAATCCTGTTGCTGCATATCCCGCACACATGGCACCTGACGGACTATTGTTTTATACCGGCGATATGTTTCCTGAAAAATATAAGAATGGCGCCTTCATTGCGTTTCATGGATCATGGAATCGTTCGCCTGAACCCCAGGCTGGTTATTTTGTAGTCTTCCAGCCTTTTAAAAATGGAATCCCTGATGGTGATTGGGAAGTTTTTGCTGATGGTTTCTCGGGCTCGCCAGATAGCACTGCAAGCGGTCATGCCATACATCGTCCTTGTGGTTTGGCGCAAGGCCCCGATGGAGCTTTGTATGTAACAGATGACAACAAAGGAACCATTTTTAAAATAACCTATAATAAAAACGATGTTAAGCGTGATAAGGATCGACCAACACCACGAAGTTTCCACGATATCCAGGCAACTGGTCCTGATGAAGTGTCAGCATCAAATAATGCTGGCAAAAATATTTATATGGCAAGTTGCGTAACATGTCATCAGCCAGATGGAAGAGGCACAGGCGTTATGATACCACCGCTTTCAAATACGAGTTATGTTTCAGGCGACAAAACCAAACTGATCAATGTCGTATTAAAGGGCATTAGTAAAGAAAAGATTGATGGAAAAGATTACAGCAATGTGATGCCGGCGCTTCCGCAACTATCAGATGAAAATATTGCGAATGTGCTCAGTTATGTACGCAGCAATTTTGGCAACAATGCTTCAGTCATAACAAGTGATGAAGTAAAGAAGGCGAGAAGTAAAAAGTAAATAATGCTTTATAAAAAAAAACAAATGTTTATGACATATTTAGTAAGATTTCTATTTGCCTCTTTAATAATAATTATGGTCACCTCATTTAACTATCAGAGCGAGCCTAAAAAATTATTAGATAAAAACTTATCCCAATGGGAAATGTACCTGAGTTATCGTCATAACAATGATTATAAAGGAGATGTACCTAAAGACTCCATCGGCAACATAATTCAGCCTTTTGGTTATAATAAAAATGTGGGCAATGTTTTTTCAGTTAATGAAGAAAACGGTGATCCGGTATTAAGAATCAGCGGCGAAATTTATGGCTGTTTGTTTACAAAAGAAGAATATGAAAACTATGATCTGAAGCTGAAAGTAAAGTGGGGCACATTAAAATGGACACCACGTTTAAACAAGCTGAAAGATGCGGGTATCTGTTATCATTCAATTGGCGATTGTGGTGTAGATTACTGGCATACGTGGATGCTTTCCCAGGAGTTTCAGGTTATGCAAGGCCACATGGGAGATTACTGGAATATTTCTAATTCGGCAATTGATGTAAGAGCATTTTTGCCTGAAGGAACCATGAACCCTGTAGCCGGTAATAATCAACCGTTTTTACCAGTAGGAACAGGCACAGCTACGCCAGGATTTTGTTTACGCACTGTTGATAATGCAAGCCCCGAGGGAGAATGGACGAACCTGGAATTAATTTGTTACCAGGGCAAAAGCCTTCATATCGTAAATGGCAAAATGGTAATGGTACTAGCTAATTCAAGATATCATGTTGGTGATAAAGATGTGCCGCTGACCAAAGGAAAAATACAATTACAAAGTGAAGGCGCTGAAGTTTTTTTCAAAGATATCACGATAGAAAATATTGATAGATTGCCTACAGAGTATACATACTACTTTAAATGATTTTTCTTTGGTGCCATTTTCTATTGACTATAAAAAACGATATTCAGCTATTTTAAGAACTGATGATATGTACAAACCAACATTTTTTTTCTTATTTTTTTTTATTTGTATTGGTTGCTTTTCACAGGCAAAAACAGATACCTTAGTTCGCGAACATTTGCTTATGGATTTTGATTGGCGCTTTGCATTCGGTCATCCTTTCGATACAAAAAAAGATTTCAACACCTCAACTGGTTACTTCTCTTATTTGGCAAAAGCAAGTTATGGTGACGGCGCCGCCGCTACGCATTTTGATGACCGCAGTTGGCGCAAATTAAACCTGCCAAATGACTGGGCAGTGGAGCTTCCTTTTAGCGATAAGGGAACTGCGAGCCACGGCTTTAAAGCTATCGGCCGCAACTTTCCAAATACAAGTGTGGGCTGGTATAGAAAAACATTCACCATTCCCGCATCAGATCTTGGGAAGCATATCAGCATTGCATTTGATGGTGTGTATCGCAATTCAATGGTTTGGGTAAATGGATTTTATCTTGGCACTGAAGCCAGTGGCTACAACAGTTTTGAATACAACATATCAGATTATTTAAACTATGGCGGCGAAAACACGATTGCTGTGCGTGCGGATGCGACAATGGAAGAAGGCTGGTTTTATGAAGGCGCCGGTATTTACAAGCATGTATGGCTGAATAAAACGTCGCCGGTTCATGTGGCAATTAACGGAACTTTTGTAACCACACAACTCAATAATAACCTTGCTGATGTTACAGTGCAGGCAATGGTAATTAATGAAAGTAAATCGCCAAAAAAAATAACCGTAGTTCAAACTATTATTGATGCTGCAGGCAAAATAATTTCAACAGACAGCACAACCAATATTATGCTGAATGTGTATGGAGAAGAAGACTGTAAAAATATACTTCATGTAAAGAAGCCGCATTTGTGGTCTGTTGATACACCTTACCTGCATAAATTAATTACCACTGTTTTTGATTCAGGAAGACTTATTGATCAATATGAAACAACATTTGGAATACGCACGATAAGGTTTGATGCGAATGAAGGTTTTTTTCTCAACGGAAAACATTTGAAAATACATGGCACTAATAACCACCAGGACCACGCAGGTGTTGGCACAGCTATGCCGGATGCATTGATTGAATATCGAATCAAACAATTAAAATCTTTTGGATGTAACGGTTATCGTTGTTCGCACAATCTGCCCACACCGGAATTACTTAATGCTTGTGATAGATTAGGTATGCTAGTAATTGATGAAAACCGTTTGATGGGCGTAACCTCAACACATTTTGGTGCATTAAAAAACATGATGCTGCGTGATCGTAATCATCCCTGCATTATCAGTTGGAGCATTGGCAATGAAGAATGGGGCATTGAGGGCAACGAACTTGGTGCAAGAATAGCAACCACCATGCAGGCATATGCAAAATCTATTGATACCACGCGTGCCATAACTGCTGCAATAAGCGGCGGTTGGCAAAAAGGAATTTCCAATGTAATTGATGTAATGGGTGTTAATTATATCGGACAAATAAATACCGATGAACATCATAAGGAGTTTCCAAACCAGCCCATGTGGGGTACCGAAGAAGGAAGTACGTATGAAACAAGAGGGATTTATTTTGATGATATGAAGCGGCATTTTATAGCTGCTTACGACCTCAAGCCACGCGATGGTTTTTACAGCATTGAAGATGGATGGAAATTTTATGCTGCCCGCAATTATTTAGCTGGCATGTTTATATGGACGGGATTTGATTATCGGGGCGAGCCAACACCTTTTGGCTTTCCTTCGATAGGCTCCCAGTTTGGGATGATTGATCAGTGCGGTTTTCCAAAAGATAATTTTTATTACCTGAAATCGGCATGGACGAATGAAACTGTATTGCACATTCTTCCGCATTGGAACTGGAAGAGCATGGAAGGAAAAGAAATAAATGTTTGGGCATATAGTAACTGTGATGAAGTAGAATTAATTCTCAACAAAAAAAGTCTTGGTAAACAAACTATGCCGGTAAACGGCCACCTTGAATGGAAAGTAAAATACCAGCCCGGTACACTCTCTGCGGTTGGATACAAAAATGGAAAAAAGATGGCAACTGATGCAGTGAAAACATCCGGCGTTCCCGTGATAATAAATCTTGCGGCAGATAAAAGTATCATCAAAGCAAATAAAGAAGACATAGCAATAATTGCAGTTGATGTAAAAGATAAAAACAATTTGCACGTGCCGATTGCTGAAAATGAAATAAGTTTTATGATTAATGGCCCCGGAAAAATTATTGGCGTTGGCAATGGTGATCCTGCTTCATTGGAACCAGATAAATATATAGACACCATACAAACAGTTACCGTAGAAAATTTAAAAGAAAAGGTTGTAAGTGATTTTGACAATGCTGCCGAAACCGCACCAGATTATAACGATGCAAACTGGGATAATGCTTTTAAAGGTGAGCGCAGCCAGGAGTTTGGCAAATCAGCCAAAGTAATTATTTACCGTGGCAATTTTAGTTTGCCTCAATTTAGCAATAATGCGCAGGTTTCCTTTTTTTACAAGCCAATTGGCAAAGAGCAATCCATTTATATTAATGGAAAACTTATTGCTGATACACTCAAAGAAAATATTTCAAACACAGCATTTGTTTTAAATAAAACAATATTGCATCGCGGAAAAAATTCTATTGTAATTGTAGCAACACCATTACTTAAACAACACAGCTGGGATGCAATAAATATGGATGCTGGGATCTTCCAGGTTTTAACGCCCGCAAAAATTTGGAAACGTAAATTATTTAGTGG
>JBDTKB010000324.1:0-5949 GCA_039935555.1 Ginsengibacter sp.
CACTTTTTAAGTATAAATGCCCGCAATACTTTTTAGTACTGCGATGAGATGGTTATTACTTTTACTCCTATTAACATTTCATTACAAGACTTTTTGATGAATGCAAAGTCCTACATACATTAAATCACCACTAAAAAAATCTATTATGAAAAAAATTTTTACATTATTATTTTCAATGGGTCTTGTAGCTTGTACTTTTGCGCAGTCTGGCCGTCATCAACAAGATCAGAATTCTGGAAATAACTATCAGCCAACACAAAATTCACGCAATAGTAAATGGAACAATAAGGGATATTCAAGTAGCAATACTTATAGCAGAGATGAGCAATTTAACCAAAGAAATAATAACAATGGCTATGGCTACGGCAATGCTGATCGCGATCGGAACGATGGCTTCAAAAACGATCATGACAGGTATGATCGTGGTGGAGATTGGCGCGACAGGGATCATCATAATGACAGGGATGATCGTTACGCTCGTCAATATACCCGCGTAAGAGTTCAGCGCGATTATTATTCTCAGCCACGGGTTCCACTTCTCCAAATAATACTTGGAATAGGCGGCAGATAAAAAAGAATACGAAAAGTTTTTAAAGGCTCTGTAATGCAGGGTCTTTTCTTTTAAATTGATTTGGGCTCAGCGAAATACAAGGCATTCATGGCATTAAATTTTACAACTTCAAGTGCATCTCCAATGGATATATTTCCAGTTCCATGGTGAAGTAAATTTTGACCAAAATATATCTTGTTATTTCTTGTGCGGTAGTTTGCCAAAGTTTTCAGCGGCTCTTTAGATCTTTGTATATTATCCTGGTTTATGGTTGGTATCATGCAGCGGGCGCAAAGTTTAACGCCATAAAAATCGATGTTATTAATTTTAAAATGCTCCAGGCAGTCTTCTTCATAGGGCTCACCGCCGGAAAAAACAATATTTGGCCTGAAGCGGTTCATTGGTAAAGCATCAGTAAGCTTCGCATTTAATTCATCCAGCGAAGACTGGCCTATTAAAAGAAAAGGATAGCCATCAGACAAACTGGTAATTTCATTATGACTCGCATATTTTTTATCTACGGGCAAAATTGTGGTGTCTGGCATATAAATCAACCGGCAATTAAATGAAAGCATTTTCGTAAACCATTCGTCAGCTTCCTTACTCACAAATTGCGCCTGGCATTTCTCCTCCCAAATTTCTACCTCGGCAACTTCGAATAATTTGGGATAAAAAGGAATAGTTATTTGTAAATGAGTTTTTTCTTTATGATAAACTTTTAACCCATCAGATCTTACTTCAACTTGCAATAAAGCCATTTGCGGTAAATCTCTTTGTGTAAAAAAACAATTATTCCGGTCTACCAACATCCATCTCCGGTCATGTTGAAAGCCCCTGTCTGTTACCATTGCATGTTGCAAAGGAATCCCGCCCAGCGATTTTATTGGGTAAATAAATAATTGGCTTACAGATAACATCAGCAATAAGAATGAATGTTGGAAGATAATAATTTAACCATCTCCTCAACACAAAGAATTAAAATAATTAAGTTCTGGGCTCAAGCTAAATTATTTTATAAATCTTATAATCCTTCTTTCATTATTATTTTCAGCTTCCAAAATATATATGCCACTTTGTGCAGGAGCTGGCAAGGAAATCTGTCCGTTTATATTATCCATTGAATTTGAATAAATAACTTTGCCGCTTATATCCCTAACAGATAATTGAAGCCTTCCGGACACATCTGACAATAAAAGACCCACAAAATCCTTTACAGGGTTTGAAAGCAAGCGTATACTCCACTTGCCGCTGCCATTTATTTTTAATGATATAACATTGGTAAAAACTGATTTAGAATCCTGATCAAATACGTTCAATCTATAATAAACAACAGATCTGCCGCTGCTCATTATTCCCGGATCACTGAAAGAATACTTACTAATTGCAGAAGTCGTTCCCTTTGCATCTACGCTTCCAATATCATCAAAATGCACTGCATCAAAGCTGCGCTGAACAGTAAAGCTTTTGCTATTAAATTCTTGTTGCGTGTTCCAGGTTAAAATTGCATTTTTATCTTTAGGCACAACCGTGAAGTTTAGTAGCTTGATAGGTAAAGCAACAAAAGTACCACCTACAACATACAAATCAGTGATCGATTGATCGGGAGGGTTACCGTCTGTGGCACCAAATAAGACTTTTCCATTAGCAACAAAAAACGAAAGCTCAGGACTTGCATTTCCGGCATTAGGATTTATATCGGCCACCATAGTTGTGTTGCCTGCGGTACCATCTGTTTGCCATAATTCGCTTCCATGCGTTGCATCGGATGCCCCAAAGAAAAAAACATTGGACGTATATAAATAGGATCCGTCACCTACAGAGAAATCAATTCCATCACCGGCGCCGGGATTAATGTCTTTAACTATGTTAGTGCCTCCAACCGTACCGTCGGACGACCACAATTCTGTCCCCTGCGCTGTAGTTCCGGCAGCAAAAAAGAATTTACCGTTAAAAAGTGGATTAGTTAACGTTTGGTTTACAAAGTCCACATTATATGGTATAAAAATAAAGGGCATTTCTCCGGGAGTAGTTGGTGAAAATGATTTAAACAGAACTGTTCCGCCCGGTGTGCCGTCGGATTGCCATAGTTCAGAGCGGCCAATTCCATCGCCATATGGAAAGATAAACTTGCCAGGAAAATTAATCGCATCAATTAAGAATGGGCGGGAAAAATTGGGAAGTGTAAAAGGAAAATCTTTTAAAAGGATAGTATTGGCCGCAGTGCCATCTGTTACCCAAATCTCACCTGCACTTACGCCATCATTGGCATTGAAGAAAGCTTTATTATTGAAAATATGAAAACCTAAAAAAACCGTGGCCGGGAAGCCGGGAAATATATCAAATGTGGTAGAATTTCCTGTTCCGGGATTAATATCTTTTACAAGAACGGTGCCGGCGGCTGAACCATCCGTTTTCCATAATTCATTACCGTGCGTTGCATCCGTGGCAGTAAATAGTACGATATTATTGAGAGCCATAAAGTTATCAGGATTGGAAGAATCCGCGCCCGAATTGCCTGTGTTAATATCCTTCAATAAAATAGTTCCTGCGGTGGTGCCATCAGATTTCCATAACTCATTTCCGGCTGCTGTATTTGCCGCAAAGAGGAGATAAGTACCATTTGAAAATAAGGTGCTGCTGAGGTTTGAATTTATATTAAAACTGCTCAAAACACCCGGCACAATATCTTTAACAAGCGTAGTGCCGGCTAATGTTCCATTTGTTCGCCACAGTTCCCTGCCAGTGGCAGCGCTTTCTGCGGTAAAATACAGAAAGCTGCCAAGCAATGCAAAGTCCGTTGGGTTGGAACTTAGGGAGCCTGTATTAATATCGCTCACTAAAGTAGTGCCACCCGGAGTGCCATCCGAAATATATAATTCGGAACCGGTAGCAATTGTGCTGCCTCGAAAGATAATTTTACCATTGAGCAAATTGAAATCGTCTTCAAATTTTATCGTGGCAGATATTTGCACGGTGCCCGCCAGGGTTCCATCCGTTACCCAAATTGAACTATCAAGATCAGAGTGAAGAAAAGTTTTATTGGCAGATAATGGTACATCAACCTGCAGGCTTTTATTTGCGTTAATTTGCGTTACACCCTGGCCACTTGCCTGTATACAAGCCAGGCCCAAAAAAAGAGATAAGAATAAATAATTTTTCATGTCTAAGTTTTGAATAGATAATATTTTATATTTTATTTCTTAATTAAAATGGACGGTTCAAATTCGTTATTTAGAATTTGAATATTCCGCCATTGAAATATTATAACAAAAAAATGTTTAGAGTAAGGTTAACTTTTAATCAGGTTGACTTATGGTATCGAAGAAAGTGCGGGACTTCTAAGGGTTTGGAATTTGTGAGTGTTTCAATTACCCATCACAAGGTCTACCTGCAAAGGGGAATTGGAACCAATGCGAAAGTTATCAATAATTTTATTCGTTTGCAAGAAAATTAATTTCATTTTTGAAAAATAATATTGAAACGATCATTAGTAAAATATTAATACGGAAAATTTATTCATTCAATAAAATAAAAAGAAGGTAATTTATATTTCCTTCCATAGATTTACGCTTTACGCTGCAATGAAAGGAAGAAATAAGTTTTTTACAATATTGATACTCGGGCTCCTTACGGCAATCGGGCCTTTCTCCATCGATATGTATCTTCCTGGTTTTCCCGATATTGCTAAGGATCTTCATTCTACTGTAGCCCATATATCCCTTTCTTTATCCAGCTTTTTTATAGGAATAGCAATTGGACAGTTGTTATATGGACCGCTTTTAGATAGGTTCGGCCGCAAACGTCCATTGTACATCGGGATGGTTGTCTACCTGCTGGCTTCAATTGGTTGCGCCCTTTGCACAACCGCCGATTCATTAATTGCCACAAGGTTTTTGCAGGCATTAGGAGGCTGCGTCGGCCTGGTTGCGGGAAGAGCAATGGTTCGGGATTTGTTCCCGGTTGAAGAAAATGCGAAAATATTCTCTTTATTAATGCTCGTGGTTGCAGTGTCTCCGATAATTGCGCCTACGCTTGGTGGTTATGTCACAGCGGCTTTTGGATGGCAATGGATTTTTATTATTCTCGCATCTATCGCCGCATTTACTTTAGCAGCAGTTTATTTTGCATTACCAGAAAGCAAAGTACCGGATACAAGTATTTCATTGTTACCAAAACCTATCATAAAAAGCTTTGCACAAATTGCGAAAGTGCCGCAGTTTTATACCTACGCTTTTACGGGGTCAATTGCAGCAGCGGGATTGTATGCATACATTGCAGGCTCACCACATGTATTTATGGAAATTTATAAGGTAAGTGAAAAGCAGTATGGATGGATATTTGCAACAATAGCGGCCGGTCTCATCGTGGCAAGCCAGGTAAATACCGTTATGCTGAAAAAATTTACGAGCGAGCAAATTATACGCATTGCATTGCTTTGCCAAACGATTACCGGCATGTTATTATTCTTTGGAAATCTTTATCACTTGTTGGGTCTCTTTTCAACAATAGCTTTGATCCTGCTTTTCTTAAGCTGCCAGGGTTTTACCTTTCCAAATTCTTCTGCACTTTCAATGGCTCCCTTTGATAAGAACGCAGGATCTGCATCAGCGCTAATGGGCGCAATTCAATTAGGAATTGGAGCACTTACGTCCGGGTTGGTAAGTGTTTTACAAAATAACAATGCGCTGGCTATGTCAGGCGTTATGGCTTGTTGCGCGCTACTGAGCTTTATCGTACTATTATTTGGCAGAAAGGTTATTTACAAAACAAATGTCAGGGCTGTACAAGAGGAGGCTGCAGAAATGATGATCACTTCCTGAGCCATTGGAAAATTCCAAACCAGTGTTTTTTGCGGCTTTAGAATTAGGGAACGCCACATGCAAAGTGGTATAATGATATGTTCAGCGTTAAGCAATTGAGTGAACTACTTCTAATCTTAGCAAGCAATTATTTTTTCGAAACTGATTTTTTTTACGCTGAACTTTTTGAACTTTTCTTTGGCACTTTTGCGCCCTTCGCTCTTGCTTCTGAAAGTCCTATCGCTATTGCCTGTTTAGGGTTTGTAACCTTTTTATTGCTGTTGTCGCTTTTAAGTTTTCCTTCGTGCATTTCATGCATTACTTTTTCAACTTTCTTTTCGGCTTCCTTTGAATACTGGGCCATCTTTTAAAATTTAAGGATTAGTAAATCATTTTATATACTAAATCCTATGCCAGAACGTAAGTCAGTTTTTTAAGCAGTATCCAATTCTTTTATCTCTTTTTTATACTTTGCTGGCAATATAAAAAATTTAATGAGCGCATCTAGTTTCAGTAACCTGCTTAATTTATAAAAAGGAAGAACAGGAGAAAGAAATGAAAATTTTCTAAAGCCTAATAGTTCTCTCACTTTTGAAGGAA
>JBDTKB010000325.1:0-6831 GCA_039935555.1 Ginsengibacter sp.
CCGCTAATTTGTAATCGAAATTTCGCGCTGCATCTACGGTTACTTCATCATGAACTATTGTAGAAACTCTAAACGCTTTTTCTCCGCTATTATTTGCTTTTAATGAAATAACATTTGAATAAACTACCTGGCCTGATATTGAAATTGCTTTAAGACGGTAATAAATATTCTCATTGCTAAGGGGTGAATAAGTAAAGTTGCGTGCCGCATGGTTTACTAAAGAGAGTGTATTAAAATTTGTTGCGTTTGATGAACTCTCCAGTGACAAAGATTTTATAGGCTCATCAGCTACAATGTTCCAGTTTAAAAGGTTAGTTCCTTTGTCGGTTTTTCCTGAAAGCAACACTTGCTTTATTGGCGTTACTGATAATGGTAGAAATGTTCCCGAAAGATTATAAGAACCAAGGCTTCCGTAATCAGTAGTATTCGCATTGCCTGCACCTTCAACAACTAAATAATAGTCGCCGGCTGCCAACGTGGTATCTATTGCTACATTTAATTTATCCATGGGATCATATACCTGGAGAACCTGTAAATCTGAACTAAGTAATTCCAATTTTATATCAAGATCGGCGCCTTCGTTATTAGCTCCTACAGAAAAAGGTTTGGCATCTAAATGAAATATGCCCGTATTTGGCAAACTAAAATGAAACGCATCTTTATCAGTACTGGTAGTAATTATTCCGCTATCAGCAATAACATTATTTAGAATATTAATGGCCGTAGGATTGATCGCCGGATTATCACTATGATCATCTGTTCTGTAGGTAAAACCATTCACTGAAGTAATGATTGAAAGCGCATCCTGGTCTGCGGTGCAACCACTCGGTGTCGGACCGTTATACCACCCTGAAAAATTTTCATAATAGCTGTTTCCCATTACCGGTGCCCATCCTGTTTCGCCGGAACCACTACCTGTATTATAAGTAGTAAGCAATGTGCAGGTACCGTTATATTTTGCCTGGTGTGAAAGCCCTATTGTGTGACCGCTTTCATGCGTGCAACACTCAGCCACCATTTTTGTATTATTTGGACCAAGCCGGTTGCAAAAAACAAAACCTGGAGTATCATCGCCCCATGTAAATGAACCCGTATAAGAAACACCGCCAACACCAGTATACCAACTGCTCGTTGGAGTAATAATTATCCTGATTCTTTGGGTAAGTGGCGCTGCCAAGAACTTGGTTGAGTCGGTAGTGATGTTCATGTTAAATGGGCGGAAGTCTTCAGAAACCCGGTTAAATATTTCAATGATTTGCGCGTCACTTAATCCTGATGGCGCACAGTTTAATGAATTGCCACCGTTCCATGAAGAAGATTGTACGAATTGACCATCAAAGTCAAGAAAAATAGTTGCCTTTGCTGAAGGTAAACTGCTCAATAAAGGAAGACAATTTGCGGTCATCATAAACAACCTGAGTATGGAAATCAGGGTGATTAGAAGTTTTTTCATGGCATAGGGATTTTAGGTTTACCTATCTAATTTGTAAGGTGTTGGATTTTTTAATAATCCTGTATAAGGTCTGCCGTTCTTATTTTATTGAATGAATAGCTGCCGGATTTATCTTGCTCCAGTACATAGCCATCAGCATATTTCTCATTAATAATACGGCCAACATAAGTAATCGTATTATCATCATTAATTCTTTTAGAAATTGAGAGTATTGAATTTTGTAACAGGGTAGATTTAATGATTAGGCTGGAAAGATTATTATACCTTTTAACCGATGATAAAACAGTGCCTGTGAAAGATAATTTATCAGAAAAATTTAATTGGATAGAAGTTGCTTTCCCTATAGTGAATGCTTTATCAAGTTCTGAAACTGAAGCTGGAATAATTGCCGAATAACTATTGAAAAGATCGGGCCTTGAAGAAGTGTTAACCTGCGCTTTTGCAAAATAAGTAATGCACATCAAAAGGCACGGCATGATTAGCTTGAACTTAGTTTTCATGGACTGGAATTTCGTTTTTGATAGAATCGGATACCATTTAAACGACACATAAGTATAAAAATTATACTTATGCGAAAAAAAAATTGCTATAGGTTGAATAAGGGAAAAACTACTTGAAAAAAACGAGTATTAATACTGCCCGGTACTTAGTAAAACCAACGTGCAAGCCTCTTGTGGAAGAATTCCACGCTGCCTGGCCAGCGATGAAAGCTCGTCATTTTCTGCACCTGGGTTGAAAATTATACGCTTAGGATGTAAAGAAAATATATAATCATAATATTGTTTCTGATGATCAGTATTTAAATAAAATGTAACCGTATCAAGGTCGTCGATATGTCTCTGCATAGTCTCAATTTCAACATTTCCAACTTTACCAGCGTTCTTCCCAATCGCGATAACTTCATGGCCTTTTGCCTGAAGAGAATTGAGAGCAAGGTAACTATAACGGGAAGGGTTAGCCGAAGCTCCTAAAATGAGTGTTTTTTTATTCGTCATATTTTCTACTGGTTTAAAAATTTGGCTTTTAATTCGGCCGTTGGAATCATGCATTCATCTTTTCTTCCAAACCAACTATACCTGTTTTTTGAAATAATATTATAAACGCCATCCCTGATGAATTTGGGAACTATCATAAAACCGTAAAGCAAAAACCATGGGCCATTCAATTTTTTAGCAACCTTTAAAGCGGCTGTTGAACGCTGATACGTCCTTTCATTTTCAATCAAGATAATTGAGTTCATTTCATTTTTATCGAGATTAAATTGCTTTAGAAGCAGACTGCCAGTTTCCGATTGTAGCGATGCAAAGAGAAATTGGTTTTTGTGATCATGCTTTATTACAAATTTTACCGCCGCGTTGCAAAGGTTACAAACTCCGTCAAATAGTATGATTGATTGTGTCGACATTTCAAATGCAAAATTACTAAAACTCTTTTCCGTGGGTGGCTTTTACCATTTTATTTACAAGAAACGGAAATGGCTTAATGGCACTTATAAACAGGTTAGTAATTCTCTCTTTCCCGAATAATTTTTGAATTAGCCTGCCGGCTTTCAGCCGTTTGTCAAAATTCTTTTTCCATAATTTTTGATAATTCGTTTCCATCTCATTTCTTGTAATTTCTTCCTTCAAAAAAAGATCAATAACTCCAAACGCAATCTTTGATGCATGTAATGCCATGCTCATTCCATTACCGCATAAAGGCGTAATCATTCCCGCAGCATCGCCCATCATGATTATATGATTTTCCAGGTTTGATTTTTTATCAAAACTTATTTGTGAAATAGTCACCGGTTCTGGAAAAAGAAATTCAGCTTCAGAAAATAGCTGTTTTAAAAAAGGATTTTTATATAAAATATTTTGTTCCATTTGCCTGATGGAATTATTATTATCCTTAAGATTTTGTGCTGTGGTTAAGTAGCAAAGACAATATTTATCATCTTCAATTTTCGATATGCCGCAATAGCCGTTTTTAAAATTATGGAGTGCGATCGTATCCGCAGCATAGGATGTTTTGATATGATATTTTACACCAATATAATTGTTAAGTTTATTGGCTTTTTTCTTTACAAAATCTCGGGACCAGCTTACATCAAGATTGCTGCGTTTACCAAAAGAGCCAATAGCAACGGGGCATTCAGCGCTGCCACCGTTGTATCTTAATGAAAAATATTTTTCATTAAACACAACCTCTTTAACTTTTTTTTGCTCTAATAATTTAACGCCTTTTGAAAGAGCTATTTTTTTTAATTCATTATCAATAAAAAAACGGCTAATGCCAAAGCCGCCGAGATCAAGCTGCGATTTTATTGTGTTTCCATTGGGAGCGGAAACAATTAATTTTTTTATAACCGGCAAATGTAGATTCGAAAGATTTAGTCCAAGGCTTTCGATAAACTTCCAGCTTTCAAGACTAATATATTCGCCGCATACTCGATGAAAAGGATAGGTCTCTTTTTCTAATAAAATAACTTTATAATTTTTTTGAGCTAATAAAATTGAAAGCGCGAGTCCCGCCAGCCCGCCACCGATAATGCCAACGTCAAAAAAACCTTCAGTTTCTTTCTCACTTTCATTTATAGCCAAAGCACTCAAAGCAGTATATTTAAATTATATTTCGAATTTAATTCATCCATTTTTCCCAGGCTACTTTAATAAAATTAGCGAGTTGATTAGACTTGAGCAATGCGGGCAACTATTAAATACCTAAAGGCCCATTTCCACTTTATAGAATAGGTTTTAATTCTTGCTTTCTCCATAATATGCTCCCATTCATTTTTCCTAAATCCGCGTAAAACAGAGAGCGGCGCATCATTTTTTACGAGATAAGATTTTGAAAAAAAACGTGTGGTGTATTTAATAAAACTATATGCAATGGGATGGCGGTGCAAATCATTTATAAAGAAACCAATTGCTGCATTATTTTTCATCCAATGCAACATTTTTACCAATTCTTCATTCGTAAAGTGATGGCAAAAAAGCGATGAAAAGATTATAGAAGGCTTATCCCTTTCAAAATCTACAAGGCTATAATCTGATGTAATAAAATTTACATTTCCAATGGATGATTTTTCTTTGGCAAAAGCAATGCATTCCGGGTTAATATCTATGCCTGTAAATTTTGCCCGGATATTATTTTTTTTACAAAATTTATAAATTGCATGTAGATTATCACCGCCACCACATCCAATTTCACAAACTGAAATGGTTTTGTTTTTGCCTGAAAGTTTTTTAAATCCGTCTATAGTTATTGAATGGCCGCCAAGATATTTATTGATAAAGTCAAGCTCGTTCATGTTATCAGCAATATCCTTAAATGGAATATCATTTCCATCAAGTAATTCTTTTTTATTCGAACGCTGGCTGTAATCAATCATCAGATAAAATGAATGTCTCTAACGTAAGGCCCGGGCCAAAAGCAGCTCCGAAAATTTTGGCCTTTTTTTCTTCCTTAAGTTCGAGTGAATCCATAATTTCCTTCAGCACAAATAAAATGGTAGGCGACGACATGTTACCATAATTTTTAAGAACGTTATATGAATGGCAAAGATCATCGGAATTTATGGAGATACTTTTTTCTATAGCGGTAAGAATTCTTTTGCCTCCGGGATGGACGCACCAATGCGAAATTTCATCTTTATCAATATTTGCATGTTGCAATGCATTTTGCAAAAGCTGGTTAAAATCCTGTTCAATAAGTTCAGGAACATAACCCGAAAGCGTCATCAAAAAACCTGAAGAAGAAAGCTCCCAGCTCATGTCTTTTTTTCCTTTAAAAGCAACTTCAGAATAAAAGTTATTTATTTTTAAACCCTTTAAATTAAAATCATCATTAGTTACCAAAACGGCTGCAGAACCATCTCCAAATAAAAGGCTGGAAGCAATATTATCCATATTATTTTCCTTTTGAAAGTGCAGCGTGCAAAGCTCCGTGCACACTACCAAAACCTTTGCATTTTTATCGCTTTTACAAAAGGCATCGGCTAATTTGAGACCATGTATTGCAGCATAACATCCCATAAAATTTACAGAGGTCCTAAAAATATCTGGCCGTAAATTCATCGCTTCCATTACTTGTAAATCAAGCCCCGGCGCACTAATTCCCGTGCAACTTACCGTAATTAAGTGCGTGATTTCATCCTTGGACATTTTGTTTTCAATACATTTTTCAACCGCATTAATAGTGAGTGCCGGCGCTGTTTTATTAAACCATTTCATCCTCAACTCCAGGTTTGGAAATGGTTCCAGATTTTCTGTGGCGGGATAAAATTCCCAATCACCTGCATTTAAACTATAATCAGGCAATACAGAATACCGCGTGTCAATACCGCTTTGATGATATAAAAATTTGAGCTTGCGTTTATCCGTTTCATTCATTGCATAAACTTCCTGCATGAAGGTGAGGATATCTTTCTGATCGTGGCTAAAAGAAGGTACCGCAGTAGATATAGAAATAATTTTACTCAACGAGGTGTAATATTAAAAGTGTAATAAAGCCAAGATTAGTGCATACTGATGCTAACAAATTCATCCGCATTGTGTTCTTAAAGTTAGCTTCTTTCTTATTTTTAAGAACTTTCCTGAACCAAATAAAAAAATATACGAGGACCGGAAGCATAAAGGTTTGCAAAATTAAAAACCTTAACCATTCAAGATTTAAAAAAAACTGTAAAGCGAGCATCCCAAACGCAAGTGCATATACAATGCCAGTAAAAATAAAAGTGCCTGTGTAACCCAATAAATAACTGATTGTTTTTACCCCATCTTTAAAATCTTCATCGTGCTGATATATTTGCGTAAGTGGATAAAAACCTCCTATTAACAGGCTTGACGCAATCATAGCAATAACGGGTACTTTAACGGTGAGGTTGCTATTGGCGCCATGGTAAACTAAAAAAAAAGTAACCGCTCCCTGGAAGATTACTACCGTTAAATAACCGATTATGGGAAATTTTTTAAGTCGAATTTTTCGATAACTATATGCACGGGAAGCAAGGATGTATAAAAAAATGCCCAGGGAAAATATAGATGATACAAGCAAACTGAGAAGGATTGCAGCCACATCCATACAAACCGTGACGATAAATAATTGCCGCGTCGGTTGCAAAGGCTTTTCTAATCCGCCAATCGGCGATGTATCGCGGTCCATGTAACTATTGTAACCATTGCTTGCCGGGTAAATTAACAGGTGAAGAATAATAAAAATAAGTACCGCCCGGTACCAGTTTATATGATTTACCTGGCTAAGGGCAAAAAAATAAACGGGCATTAAGAAAAATGAGAAATGAAACCGAAGGAGTTGTAAGGTTGACTTTAGCGTAATGTTCACTATTAAATGTAAATGAATTTTTTAAATCCTCTTTGAGAAAGAACATCTTTTAA
>JBDTKB010000326.1:0-5711 GCA_039935555.1 Ginsengibacter sp.
GGGCAAGGTCGTGTTGATACTTTTTCCGCGGGTTAGCACGAGCAGCAGTGAAGGCTCGTGTACATACATTACGAGCAGTTTGCCCGGAAAGCCCGTTGACAACAGCTTTGCATACCACGCGTGCAGGTGCTGGTTTTCCGATGGAGCAGATATATAGATGGCCGGTTTTAACCCGGACGTATTTAAAAGCTTTTGTACCGCATGCAGAATAATCATACAATAAAAATAAGAAAGTTGAATGGCATTGCCTTTATGCCTCGATTTTTATGCGCACATATATACAATCCCTTAGAATGGCTCAAGTTCCTGGAAATATTTCCAGAGCGCTTAAACAGTTGCATCCTGAAACAAGCTTTTGCTCCGCACATGAAAGGCAAAAAAAATTGAATAATAGTTAATTAAGCATTGAATTGTTGAAGCAAGTAAATTATAGTATGGCAGATGCGTGATACATATTTCGCGCGTATTAGCTAAAACGAAAAGGCCCCCATAAGGCGGCCTTTTTTTTCGATTATTCGTTAGCGTTAGTTAAGCAGCATAAATAGCTGCTTCGCTTTCTTTTTCTTAATGAGCACGATGGCGCATATTAGCATGGTGAATTTGCCTGTCTGCCCTTTTCACAGGATGCTTTACTCCGTCTTTCTTCAAGTCTTTCACATCGCCTTTCATGTCCATTTTGTCAGATTTGATGTCTTTGGTTTCGGCCTTAGCTTCAGCTACATTGCCATTTTTTCTATCAGCAGCTCTCTCTCTTTTATCATGACGGACGTCTCTTACATCTGTTTTAAGATCTTTCATATCTTTCTGCTTGTCTGTTGCAGGAGTGGTAGTTTGTGCAAAAGCACCGGCAGTTAAAAGGCCAACGAATAATGTTAAGATTACTTTTTTCATTTTTTTGTTTTTTTTTTGATGAATGATTGTTTGTATTATCAGATGCAATTAGTGCTTATAAGTTTAATGTTATTATTATTTATGACGTTATTGTGTCATTTCGAAACCATTTTTTTCACATCAGTTTTACTATTGGCGCGCCTTGTTGCCATAATAAGTTGGGGGTTCTAAAAAGTATAGTTAAACCCTGCCGACCAGAAAAATAAACCGGACAACTTCTCCGTCCTGGTTCTCGTTACAGAAATGCCGGAAGGTGGTGTTGTAGTTGTAATCACCACGTTAGCATTTACGGGGATGGCTGCAGTTGGCGTAAAATTGAAAAGGAATTTTCCGGTGGAAAAATTCACCGGCATGGAAAATTCATAATCCATAATCTTAAATTTAGATGCGTTGAGTAAAATAGCTGTTATGAGTGTTCCTGGTCCGCGCTGCGTTTTATTTTTTGCCGCGTATTTTCTTTTGCTGTAATAAGCGCTGTAGGTATTCTGGGTACTTGCGTTTACCATAAAAGATGGTGCAATTTCCAGGTTGTCTTCATCGGTAAAAAAGGAATGCTCCAGCCCAAACGCAGCATAGTAGTCATTTTTGGTACTAAAGGTAACCGCGGCCTGCACGATTGGTTTTATAAATTTGAAATCGTAAGAAAAAGTAGTGTTAAGGGCGCCTTTTGCCTCAGCTTTCACGTTTTCACTTTGCTTGTTATAAAAATCGCGCGTTGCAGTAATGTCTCCTTCAAAATTGCTAACAATAAAGGTGTAACCAGCTTGCAAGGAAACAAAATCAATGCGACTCACGCCCTTGTAACCCAGGTAGGACATTGAGCCGCCAAAATAGAAGCCGGATTTTGTGTAATAATCGAGGGAAGGTGTCAGGTAAGGAATCCTCGTTGAGTCCTGCCTGCCGAGATACACACTATTACTCAAATAATTTAGTGCCGCCTCCCAATGCGCCTTCTCCGAAGTATCCGCCTTTGCGTCTTCCTGGGCTTTGGCAGCCTGGATCATGAAAAACACCGCGGATAGTAAAAGGGTAATAGTTTTTCTCATTCTTGTTGTCGGTTATGATACAGTGAATTAGCTGCGAGTTCAAAAAACGTAAAAATTGCACTGTAAGTGTGATGGAAAAGATAATTGACACTTCTGTGAGTAAAGGTTTAATACTTCTACAAAAAAAACATGAAGATGACAATGGGGAATATTATGCAGGTGGCCTTATAACCAAAAATAGTTGTTACGAAATACCGGCTGCAAGGCATTCATTAAACGAACCGCTTCTCATCATCCGGCGATTTTTGAAGAAGTTCCCACTATTCTAAATACCCATTCCTCATACTCTTTCCGGCCATTTTTGTACATTTACTGTGGATCGTGCGTTTGAATCTGCCGATAAAAAAGTATCGTCTATGCCAGCTTCCCCTGAAAATATAACCCGGGATTTCAATGATAACTTTTTTAACGACCTGGCTGGGTATTTAAAAACACTGCCAAATTATATAGTTGCTGAAAAAAGGGAAGATAGTTTTAAAACCGCTGCCGAAATAAAAGAATGGAGCGGATTGCCATACACGCCGGGGGAGATTGAGGATATTCTTTTAAAAGAGTGGAGCGGCGGACACCTCAATAAAATAAGACCTGCAAAATATCCTCATCAAACAAAATTGGAAAGACTATGGGGGCATGTAGATAATCTCTGGCCTTTGAATGATTTGATACGTCCTTACAACAATGCTGAAATTACAGCTTTACCCGATTTAAAATTACCACCGGGCAGTCCTAATATATTTGTTTCTTTTAATTCTGCCGATAAAAAACTTGCGATTTCTATTCGCGAACATTTTGCAAAATGGGGATGGCGAGCCTGGATATATATCAATCAAATTCAACTGGACGGTAAAATTGCTGAAGAGGTGAGGTCGGCAGTGTCAGATTGTAAGGCGGCAGTGGTTTTAATTACTGCTACATCAATTGGATCTGCCTGGGTTTACACCGAATTTCAAACGTTAACACAAATGGGAAAGGATGTTTGTGCTGTATTTGATTTAAGCTCAAAGGAGCTGGGCGGTGTATTAGAAACCTGGCGTAGATCAGATCATTATAGCAATTATTATGATGGCGAAAAGACAGATGCCTTAACAGAACTATATAAAGAAAATAATGGTACTCACCATATTGAGGGCTTTGAAACTACAATGCGAACCTTCTTAAGCGCACTATCTTTTTTTCAAATACTGGCAATATATCCCAAGCGGCCGGCGGACTGGGATGGCCCCTGTGATTTTATTGATTTTGATTTGATTGAAGACAAAATGCATCTTCATTAGGATAATAATTTTTCGCACATACTTCTGGCGATAATGTTTGTTGCAATCAAATTAAAATGACGGCGTTGAAAAACCGCTCCAAATTGATGGTATGCCTTACTAATGAATGGTGAGGAAAGAAGCTATCACCTCTTAGGGCAAAGTGCTCACCACCATTTATGGGTCTGGCTCTATGGTGCGCTGGACAGCCCGGGCAGTAAAGATCAGGATGTGCTGTTGTGTGATAGGAAGCAGTGAGCCTATTATTACCCGCTTTTGCCTGCAAAGGATATCTCTTCTCTATAAAAACCAATCAACTTCCGGCGTTTTTTTGCGCTATAAATTCGATATATCTTCGATCTTTGACTGGAACACCATTTGTAACATCAATAAAAAACAAAATAATTTATGGATACCTCAAAAAATCAAGACAGCATTTTCCCCCTGGGCAATAAAGCGCCAGCCGAATATTTTACGGGTAATGCTTTTGTAAAAATGCTGATTGAAAAACCAGCTTTAAATACAAGTGTTGTCAATGTAGTGTTTGAGGCTGGTTGCCGCAACAACTGGCATAATCATAACGGCGGACAAATATTGGTTTGCATTGATGGTGAAGGTTATTTCCAGGAAAAAGGCAAGCCAATTCAATTATTAAAAACGGGTGATGTGGTAGAAATTTTGCCTGGTGTAATACATTGGCATGGCGCCACACCGGAGAGTGAGTTCGCGCACATTGCTATTGGGCCAAATGCAGATCTTGGCGCACCAAACTGGATGGAACCCGTGACAGATGAAGAATATTACGGCTATCAAAAAGCATAATTATTTTTTGGTTATATCTCTTAATAAAAGAATGAGATTGTTTTGTTTTAAGTCTGCGTTGCGTAAACCTCAGGGGTTATAACTGAAAAAGGTTAGCTACCTGTTTTTCTAACATAATAAATAATTGTACCAGTAACGATAAAAAGAACAAGGTACAAAAAGGTATAAATTATAAAGCTTAACATAGTGCGCCAGAAAGTACTTGATTTCTTATAGCCTGAAAAAAACTGCAAGAGTACCCAAACCACCAAGGCAATGCTTAGGACGTTTTCGATTATGGTTAATGTTCTTAATGCTGGCTTTTCGTTAAAAATATAAGTGAGCGGAAAAAGGACGATATGCATTATAAGGCTTTGCGCCGTGAGGAAAGCATTTAAAATAAAATGCTCGACATAATTGTATCCACGGTTTAAGAAAGCAAGGAAAGTACCGAGCGCGGCGACAGGCAATTGTAACAGCGCAACAATTGCATAATGCTCGCCCATCCACGAATTGAGTTTCACAAGGAAACTTTGCACATCTGTGTATTCCTGCCCGGTACCGCTAATAGATATCATCCCCTCCAGCATATTAATATGAAAGGAGTGGTATAAAAGACCGTAAATACCTGCCAGCAAAATCACAAGGGAGATTGGCTTAAAATGTTTCACTCTTTTACCTTCCAAATATTCCCGTATGGAATGGCGGGGCGGGTAAAAAGTTGTTTCGTAGTGTACAAAACACCTTTATCAAAGTGAAAAAGCCCATGTTGAACATCGTGCCACAGAAAATGAAAGTTCATGGCATGCGTTTCGGCTGGCTGCCCGCAGTTATTGCAAAAATTCCCGGTAAAATCTGATTGACAGTTTTTGCAGTTTGTTGTCATTTATAATTGAGGCTTAAAATAAGCCGCCTTCTCAAAGATATAAATTCGACTGATGCAAAGTACTGTTTAATGCGGATGGTTTTTTATAGTGTCCCGACAGAGGGCTTTTTATTTTCATAATAAATTCACGAATAAAAAATAATCATACGAAAATGAAAACCTGATTCTTGCAGGGAGTTGAAATTATCGTTACGGTTGCTCCTTAAATTATTAAGCATTTTGAACCAAAACACTATAAGAGTTTGCAGGTCGGGTTTATGATAATTCAAAGTCTTTCATACATCGTGGTTTCACGCAAATTCTTTTAAGTGATAGTTAATGCGACGAAAGTCGCGATGGGCAATGTCATTAAGTTAAGAGATCAGCTAATATTTTCTAACAAAGAAAAAAAGAGGCAAAGTCGCAAAGAAGACATTTATGCTTTATTTCATTATGCATCCCAGCGTAAAATTTCCTTAACTTAATGACATTGCCCGATGGACATGAAAGTTTTTGCATCAACCGAACTTTTTAAGGGCATCTGCAAAAAAATCTGCAAAAAAATTATTGCTTATAGCCAGGTTAAAAATAATAAATAGCTTTATAGCAAAATCCCCGTAAAATGTTTTCGCGGATAACTGCTTTTATTATTTTCTTTTCCCTTTTGTATGGGCGGTCTTTGCTGGTTTCAGCACAGGTGGAAACTGCCGCTGAAGCTGCCATTGAGAAAGCAACACCTTTATTTCACAGCGATGATATTCTTCATTTAAAACTTACAGGCAATTTAAATGCATTGTTCAAAGACATCAGTGATAACAATTCGTATCACCCGGTTTTATTGCAGTATACGCAGTC
>JBDTKB010000327.1:0-4692 GCA_039935555.1 Ginsengibacter sp.
ACGCAAATCTTTGTATGCAGCTTTCTCAATTTAAAGAAGAAATAACGGAGGTAAATATTAATGATGATGGTACTGTTGATGCAGCAGTTATTGAGCCCGCCATCGCAATGCCCAATCAACTTTCGGCCCCTGTATTCTATACCGCCGGCTTAAATATTTCGCAGGTGTATGATGCCATTGTTTTAGGCATTAGTGATTATTTTAAAAAAATGGGTTTTACAAAAGCTATTATCGGAAGCAGCGGTGGAATAGACAGCGCTGTAACGTTGGCGCTTTCATGTAAAGCGTTAGGTAAAGAAAATGTGAGAGCTGTTTTGATGCCATCAGAATTTTCGTCTAACCATTCCGTTAGTGATGGTGAGAAATTAAGCAAAAACCTGGGCAATCCATACGACGTTATTCCTATTAAAAATATTTATTTGCAATTTATAAAAGAGCTGAAACCTTTTTTTGAAAACCTGCCTTTTAATGTTGCAGAGGAAAATATCCAAAGCCGCACAAGAGGTAATTTATTAATGGCGCTTGCCAATAAATTCGGATACATTTTACTCAACACATCCAACAAAAGCGAGCTCGCGACCGGTTACGGAACATTATATGGCGATATGGCCGGAGGACTTGGTGTAATAGGAGATTGTTATAAAACGCAGGTGTATGAACTGGCAAAATTTATTAATGCCAAGGATGAAATAATTCCTGAAAATATCGTTTCAAAGGCACCTTCAGCTGAATTGAGGCCTGACCAAAAAGATAGTGATAGCTTACCTGAATACGATCTACTTGATAAAATTCTTTACCAGTATATTGAAAGAGTACAAGGGCCCGGTGAAATAAAAAACCTGGGTTTTGATGACGCATTGGTTGATAGAATATTAAGCATGGTTAATAAAAATGAATATAAACGAAATCAATTTTGTCCGATAATTCGCATTTCCCCTAAGGCTTTTGGTGTAGGAAGAAGATTGCCGATTGTTGCAAATTATTTAGGTTGATATTATTTGAAAAATTAATAGTAATAACTACTGCTTTTAGATTTTCTTAAACATTTTTTAAAAAGATAAAGGCTAAATTGCTAAATTAATTTTTGAATAAATAATTGAATTACATTTTATGGAAGCATATATAATTGCCGGTTTTAGAACAGCTGTAACAAAATCAAAGCGTGGTGGGTTTCGGTTTTACCGACCCGATGATTTAGCCGTGGACGTTATAAAAGGACTGTTGGCAAGTGTGCCGGAACTGGATAGTAAAAGAGTAGATGATCTTATAGTTGGTAACGCTGTACCTGAAGCGGAGCAAGGGTTACAGGTTGGTAGAATGATAAGCGTACGGGCGCTGGGCATAGAAGTTCCCGGCATGACGGTGAATCGCTATTGTGCAAGCGGCCTGGAAACAATTGCGATTGCAACGGCGAAAATAAGAACCGGAATGGCAGATTGTATTATCGCCGGCGGCACAGAAAGTATGAGCATGGTTCCAACATCAGGATGGAAAACAGTTCCTGCATATTCTGTGGCTTCTGAAACACCGGATTATTATCTTGGAATGGGACATACTGCAGAAGCAGTAGCGAAGGAATATAACGTAACCCGCGAGCAACAAGATGAATTCAGTTTTCATTCTCACCAAAAGGCAATGAATGCAATCAGCAGCGGTTATTTTAAAAGTGGCATTCTGCCGATGCCCGTTGAAGAAATATATATCGACGGAAACAGTAAAAAACAAAAAAGGAATTTTGTTGTGGACACCGATGAGGGCGTTCGTGCCGATACCTCAATGGAGGCACTTGCGAAATTAAAGCCGGCATTTGCTTTGGGTGGAAGCGTGACTGCAGGCAATTCATCGCAAACAAGCGATGGCGCAGCTTTTGTAATTGTGATGAGCGAAAAGATGATGAAGGAGCTTAAACTAAAACCTATTGCAAGATTGATATCCTGTGTAAGCGCAGGTGTTCATCCGCGGATAATGGGTATAGGGCCAGTTGAGGCTGTCCCAAAAGCGCTGGAGCGTGCAGGAATGAACTTGTCCCAAATAGATTTAATTGAATTGAATGAAGCATTTGCGTCTCAATCGCTTGCCGTCATAAAAACTCTGGAATTAGATCCCACAAAAGTTAATATTAATGGAGGCGCAATTGCGTTAGGGCATCCTCTTGGTTGCACGGGTGCCAAGCTTACAATACAATTAATTAATGATATGAAAAGGCTTGATAAAAAATTCGGAATTGTTACTGCGTGTGTGGGCGGCGGCCAGGGCATTGCAGGAATCATTGAAAATTTATGACATCATATTGAAAAAATAATAATGAAAAATAGCGCATCCGAATGAGTGACAATTTATTTGCAAATGTTTTAATCCGATGCGCCAATTCTTAATTTATAATTTAACGCTAAGGCCGACGCCAATTAAGGATTTCAATTGCAATCCCGGGGAATTCCCATTTTTACCGAATAGTTTTACATCATTATCATAAATTAAATCAAGGCCCAGGCTTGCGGTAAGCAACTTGGAGATTTTTGCTGTAAACATATTATTCATCAGTATATCTACATTTTGCGGATCGTGTTCATAATTTGAAAATAGATCGAGCCTGCCATTGTATCCAATAATTTTATTAATATTTTTTATATAAGTTATGCTTGCAAAAGCGCCAATTTCATTTTTGCTTTTCTTGCCAGGATCTACGCCATAAACTCCTTTAGCTGATAAACTATCGTTGTGTACCAATATCCACCGCGAAGTAAGCGGGGAAAAAAATATGGATAATCCTTCTACAGGTTTATAATCCAAACCTACACTCAACAGGATGTAACCCGGAGCCAAAAAATCTGATAAAAGTTCTTTGCTATTATTACCGGAATATTTATAACCTTTTGAAAATTGCGAATGAAAATTTACAAGGCCTGCTAAATTTAATTTTGGTTTTAACGCATAGCCCACTTTTGAAAGAAGATCAATCCGATCGTCATTCTTTCGTGTTCCAAGGCTTGTTGTATTAATCATTCCATAATTTAAATCAAGCGTGTTATCCCAGCTATACCTGTCTTTTTTATAAAAGGCGTAAAGCCCGAGGTAAGACGAAAGAGAAAAAGAAAAGTCATCTCCGCCGGCAGCCCAATTGTTCTGGCTTCCCTGTCCAATTATGAGATTAAACACACCACCGGTTTTCCAAATTTTACCGCTATCTATTTCCGTCTTTTTGATTTCTTTTGTCGCCGTAGATTTTAAATCTTTCATCGTTGCATCCTGCGCAAAAGAATTATTGATTATAAAAAAGGAAAGAATGGCTGTGATAAAAAGTACTGAAGCTTTTGTTTTCATTTGGATCTTTTAACTGATTAACTAATTATATAAATTAAAAAATAAACAACATTCTTTGAATGATATTTGTTTGTTCATTGTCTACACATTTTCAATAATCATCTTTGGATCGCTTGATTAAAAAATAGATTATTTTGTGCATGAAATTATTTAAAAAAAATAAAACAAAATAATATGGACGAGTTAATTCAAAAATTGCAAAATGCTCACGGCCTTACCGCAGATCAATCGAATGGCATATTAAATACGATCACCAGTTTCATCAAGGAAAAATTTCCAATGGTAGGCGGAGCCGTAGATAATATTTTTCAGTCGGGTACTACTCCGTCTGCACCGGGAACAACACCGGCTGACACCGAAGCAAACACTGCCAATCCGGTACAAGACGGCGGTGATTTTTTAGACAAAATTTCGGATTATATTCCCGGATCAACTGGTGAAAAAATTGAGCAATTTGCTAAAGATAAACTTGGTGGTTTTTTTGGCGAGCATAAAACTGTGTAATAAATAATTAAATAAAAAGCCGGTTATGTGCCCGGTTTTTTTTATTTAAATTCCTATCTTAAAGTCTCCCTGGCAATCACTATTTTTTGGATTTCGCTGGTTCCTTCACCAATTGTACACAACTTACTATCCCTGTAAAATTTCTCCACAGGAAAATCTTTCGTGTATCCGTAGCCTCCAAAAATTTGAACAGCATCGGTGGAAACTTTCACGGCAACTTCACTTGAATAGTATTTAGCCATTGCAGATTCTTTTGTCACATTTTCCCCGCGCATTTTTAAATCGCAGGCAAGGTTTATCAATAATTCAGCAGCCATAATTTCTGTCGCCATGTCTGCCAGTTTAAATGAAATTCCCTGGAATTCTGAAATCGGTTTTCCAAACTGGTGCCGTTCTTTTGCATATTGAACAGAAGCTTGATAGGCGCCTTTTGCAATGCCAAGGCCGAGTGACGCAATTGAAATGCGGCCTCCATCAAGTACTTTCATCGCCTGCCTGAATCCATCACCAACATCTCCCATTCGCGCAGAATCAGGAATGCGACAGTCATTAAAAATCATTTCGGCTGTTTCGCTCGCGCGCATACCCAGCTTATTTTCTTTTTTTCCGCCGCTAAAACCTTTCGTCTCACGGGGAACGATAAACGCAGTTGAATTGTCTCTTTCAAGTGGCTCACCGGTTCTGCAAATAACTACGGCTACGTCGCCGCTTTTACCGTGAGTAATCCAGTTCTTAGTTCCATTAATTACCCATTCATCCCCCTCTTTTTCTGCAACGCATTGCATATTTCCTGCGTCGCTTCCCGTGTTTGGCTCAGTCAATCCCCACGCACCTATAAACTCTGCGGTTGCAAGTTTCGGCAGGTAT
>JBDTKB010000328.1:0-6411 GCA_039935555.1 Ginsengibacter sp.
GGGTGATCAATGAAAATCCTTGTTGCAATCTTTTTGCCTACAACATGTTTTTAAGGCCTGAGGAAAAAGATCTTGAAGAAATCGACATTGATTGGAACCTACTCCAGATTCCTCATTTTTATGCCAATCCGCTGACCGACGGAACCCGCCAGAAAAATTTTGTAATTATAAATTTTACGAAAAAAGTAATTCTTATTGGTGGCACTCAATACACGGGTGAAATGAAGAAGGCAATTTTTAGCATTCTTAATTTTATTCTTCCGCATGATCAAGATGTCCTTAGCATGCATTGCTCTTCCAATGTTGGTAAAAAAAGTGACACCGCCATTTTTTTTGGACTAAGTGGCACAGGCAAAACAACACTTAGCGCCGACCCAAACAGGATGCTAATTGGAGATGACGAACATGGATGGGATAAAGATTCAGTGTTTAATTTTGAGGGCGGCTGCTATGCCAAAACAATTGACCTGAGCCGTGAAAAAGAACCTGAAATTTATGACGCGATAAAATATGGATCCATCCTTGAGAATGTGACTTTTTTTAAAGGAACTAACAAAGTTGATTTTTCCAGTAATAAAATAACAGAAAATACAAGGGTTAGTTATCCCATAAATTTTATTGGTAATTCATTGGAACCATCCATTGGAAAAAGTCCTAAAAATATCTTCTTTCTTACAGCAGATGCTTACGGAATTTTACCGCCAATCAGCAAGCTTTCGCCGGGCCAGGCGATGTACCAGTTTATAAGTGGCTATACAGCGAAAGTAGCTGGCACAGAAGCGGGCATCGTTGAACCAAAACCCACCTTCAGCGCATGTTTTGGAGCTCCCTTTATGCCATTACATCCGGCAAAATATGCAGAAATGCTTGGCAATAAAATGAAAGAAAACAGGGTAAATGTTTGGCTTGTAAATACGGGCTGGAACGGTGGTGGTTATGGAGTTGGCAGCAGGATGAAACTTGAATATACCAGAGCAATGATAACCGCAGTGCTTGAAGGAAAACTAGAGCATGTAAAATATCATGCACATTCTGTTTTTGGAGTAATGATGCCGGAAGAATGCCCCGGCGTACCCTCTGAAATGTTGAGCGCTAAATTTACATGGAAAGACAAAGATGCATATGTGAAAACTGCGCATAAGCTTGCCCGTTACTTTATTGAAAATTTTGAAAAATATAAAGATTGTGCCAGCGAAGAAATGCTCGCAGCAGCTCCTAAAATTTAATTTCAAGCTTTACCTTTCTAATAAAATAATAAAACATGCGCAGCAATATTTAATAACTGCACATGTTTTATTAATTACATCGCACCTAACTGGTGAAGAAATTTTTCTGAGTTGGCTTTCACATTTGCCGGTGGATTCATACTCAATGCTTTCTTAAAATTAATAATAGCATTTTTCTTATCCCCTGTGGTTGCATAAGCTTCTCCTAAACTGTCCCAGGTGTTGGCGCTATTGGGAAATTTTTTTGTAGCGAGAATAAATACCTCGATGGCTTTATCCGTTTTTCCATCAGCCATTAATTGATATCCATAAGCGTTTAATTCATTTTCATTGGGGTTTGCTGCAAGCGCATCGTTCATTATTTTATCCGCCTCATCCTTCTTCCCCATTGCTTTTAATATATTCGACTTTATGGCAAAGTTTGTAAAGTTTTTTTGGCCTGCAATTGCCTTGTCAATCCACGCGAGGCCTTTGTCAAGATCAGTCTTATTTTGCAGCGAATAATTCGCAGCTGCGGTAAATGAATTAGGATTAAAGCCAACAGCACCTTTCAATTCCTTATCCGCATTTTCCATAAAAATCTTGTCAACGTCAAACTCAACTTTTACAGAAAACTGTTTCTTTTCCCAATTAAGCACTAATTCAGCAGAATTTTTTTTGCTATTAATAAATTCATAAGTAAGCATTTCAGTTTGAGGTATTTCCCGCAAATTAATCGGTGCTCTCAATTCATCATTTTTAGCATCGTAAAAAAAACTTCCCCACGATTTGTTGTCTTTTGATAATATCACCTCCCCGGTATTGTCTTTGTTTATTACGAAAGATAAGCCGTATGCGCCCGCAGGAACCGGGTGCCCTTCAATTTTTGCATCGTTAGACAATTCTAAAACTGTATTTTCATTTGCGCCGGCTCTCCATGGCGCAGAGTTGCCTGTCCCGAAAGCCTGCACATTCCAACCATAGGGCACCAGTGCGCCCCAAACTTCACGTCCTCTTATTGACGGCCGGGAATATTTGACTGTAACCGTAGAAATTCCTACAGTTTGGGAAACCATCGCCGCCGGGCTTGGCTCGCGCGGAATGGTAAGCTGACAAAAAACTGACGTTGATAAAGTCAACATCATGCATAGCATTAAATAAGCAAAATTCTTTCTCATAACAATTGATTTAGTTTAAATAATACAATTAAAGTAGAAGGAAGAAGAAACTTTTGCAATGAAAAAGTTTCCAGTGGTGATATTGCTCCGTTGAAAGGTGGGTTATCGGGCTAAACCGATTTGAAAATTAATGTAAAAAGATAAAAAGATATGTAACGAACTTTTTATTGAAACAGATTTATTAGCAGGCGAAAATCTTAAAACAAGCCAAATAATTGAGAATCAATTTTATTGATGATAATGCCAAGGTCTTCTTCATTTTCAGAAAACTTATTTGTGTCAGCATTAATTATCAAAAGAGGGCCTTCATTATAGGTACTGATCCACTTATTATAAAACTCATTTAGCTTTTTAAGATAATCCAGGCGAATATTTTCTTCATATTCCCGGCCTCTTTTTTGAATTTGTGCTACTAAGGTCGGCACTGAAGCATTCAGATAAATCAGCAAATCGGGAGGCTTTACCATCGTTTTAAGTGTTTCAAAAAAAGAGTAATAATTGCTAAAATCCCTCTTGGTCATCAGGCCCATATCATGAAGGTTGGGAGCAAAAATATTGGCGTCTTCATAAATTGTACGGTCTTGTATAACGGTCTCGGTACCACGCTGAATTTCAAGAAGCTGATTGAGCCTGCTATTTAAAAAGTACACTTGCAAATTAAAACTCCAGCGGGGCATGTCATCATAAAAATCATTGAGGTAAGGGTTATGATCAACATCTTCAAATTGCGGTATCCATTTATAATGCTTGCTCAATAATTCGGTTAGCGTTGTTTTACCCGCGCCAATGTTTCCGGCAACTGCAATGTGTTTTGGTTTTTTAGATTTGGCCATGTCCCTTTCAGATTTTTAGTCCGGCAAACACCGGAAATGATTCATGTTGAAACCTTCCGTCTGGCAGGCTTTTTTTATTGATATATGATTTGTTTAAAAGTAAATATAAAATCTATATCAATTTAAGAATTTGATTACATATATTATTGTCCGTATTCTTATAAAGAAAAATTTTCCTAAAAGTTAGCATTGAAGGGAGGTTTAATAATAATCAAGCCCAATAGCCTTTCTTACCATTTTCATGGTTATTTCTGCACTAGCTATAGATTTCCTGGCGCCATTCTTCATTATCTCTTCCAGGTATTTTTCATCATCCATAATTTCGTTTACTCTTTTACGTATAGGAGCAATAAAGTTTACCATGTCCTCACCTAATTGTTTTTTCATGTCGCCGTAAAGAATGGTACAATCATTAAATCCTTCTTCATATTTTGAAATAGTTTCCGGGCTGCTCACTAATTTCATCAATAAAAATAAATTTTCAATATAGGCTGGCTTTATGGAATTTTTTTCTGTAGGACCGCTATCCGTTTTGGCCTTCATCACTTTTTTCATTATTGATGCATCGTCATCGGCAAGGTAAAGCGTAGCCAATTGGTTTTCACTTTTACTCATTTTCCCTCCTCCGTCAAGAGCCGGAACTTTCACCAGTTCGCTACTGAAATTGAACGCTACAGGCTCGGGAAAAATTTCTCCGTATCGGTGATTAAATCTTTTCGCAAAATTTCTGCACATTTCAAGGTGTTGCTCCTGGTCTTTTCCAACGGGCACATACGAAGCGCGATGCAGCAAAATATCCGCCGCCTGCAATACGGGATAGGTAAGTAATCCGGCATTTACATTATTGGGGGATAGTCTGACTTTTTCCTTAAATGTCACTGTTTTTTCAAGCTCGCCTTTGTAGGCCAACATATTTAAATAGAGATACAATTCGCTTGTTTGAGGCACGTGGCTTTGACAATACAAAGCAACTTTTTTAGGATCAAGCCCGCAGGCAATATTTTCAGCAAGAACCCTGTGAACGTTGGATTTAAGTTCCTTTGTATCCGGATGCGTAGTTAATGAGTGGAGGTCGGCCACCATAAAATAACATTCATAATCATCCTGCATTTTTATGTAGTTGCGAATAGCGCCAAAATAAGTTCCAAGATGTAAAAAACCCGTTGGCCTAATCCCGCTCATAACTATTTTTTTCTTCCTGCTCATAAGTTTGCGAAGATAAGAAAGTTGCTTTGTTGAATGATTTATTCACAAGTAACTAAAAATAAAATGAACGTCCGGCCATGTTTTTTTTACCGTTTATCAAGGGTAAAAAACATCTGCCAAACAATGTTTTATATTTGCCGCATGAATGTAAATGATGAATTAGTAGACAAACTTGCCAACCTGGCGCGTCTACAATTCAATGCAGAAGAAAAAGAAGAAATTAAAAATGACTTGCAAAAGATGATTGGCTTTATTGATAAGCTAAACGAATTAGACACCACGGGTGTGGAACCTTTGTTGCACATGAGCGATAATATAAATGTTTTAAGAGAAGATGAAGTGAGCGGAATGATCAGCAGGGAAGATGCTTTGAAAAATGCACCATTGCATGATGACGAATTTTTTAAAGTTCCTAAAGTGATAAAAAAATAGAGATGAGAGACTAATTCGCAAAATGCGAAGGAGAAAAATAATTATAGTAAATTGTTGAAATTTAATTAAAAAGAAAAGGTTCATGAGTTCAATCATACAACTGGAAAATATTCAAAAAAGTTACCAAATGGGTAAACAGGAACTCAAGGTGCTGAAGGGAATTTCTCTTGAAGTTTTTAAAAATGAATATGTTGCTTTGATGGGCCCGAGTGGTAGTGGCAAATCTACCTTGATGAATTTATTGGGATGCCTTGATTCGCCGTCCGGCGGCCGTTATATTCTCAATGGTAAAGATGTGAGTAAAATGGCCGATGATGATCTTGCTGAAGTTCGGAATAAAGAAATTGGTTTTGTGTTCCAGCAATTCAATTTGTTACCGCGGCTTACGGCAGCTGAAAATGTTGCACTTCCGCTGGTGTATAATGGTTCTCCAAAAAAAATAAGGTCGGAGCTTTCGCTTGAAATGCTTGACAGGGTTGGGCTAAGCGATAGAAGCCATCATAAGCCGAATGAATTATCTGGCGGACAAAACCAGCGTGTGGCCATCGCAAGGGCTTTGGTAAATAACCCTTCTATAATCCTCGCGGATGAGCCGACGGGAAATCTTGATTCAAAAACTTCAGTAGAAATTATGAAAATATTTGATAAAATCCAGTCTGAAGGAAATACAGTAATCCTGGTTACGCATGAAGAAGATATTGCCCATTACGCCCACCGTATAATTAGGCTGAGAGATGGGTTGATTGAAAGTGATCTTCTTAAAAATGAATCCATGGCATTTGGCCGTTAAGTTTCAATAAAAAGTCCTTTTCATTAATTTTTATTTACCCGGAAATTTTTAATGGGCTGCCATTTCAAATATTGATTTTATAATCTTTTGTTGAATATTTTACAAAAATTCCATGTCGCAAAAAATATATACTAAAACGGGAGATGAGGGAAAAACGAGCCTTATCGGCGGAACAAAAATCTTAAAAAGTGATCTTCGCATTGAGGCCTACGGAACTGTTGATGAGCTGAATTCGTGGATCGGCTTTGCGAATGATGCCGTAAATGATTACAGCGCCAATCACATTTTAAAAGAAATACAGGACCGGCTTTTTACAATTGGTTCCTCCCTCGCCTGCGATCCGGCAAAAGAAACAAAATTATTAATACCGGATTTAATTGAAGCTGATGTTCATTTACTTGAAAAAGAAATTGACAATATGAATGAGACTTTACCGGAAATGAAACATTTTATTTTACCAGGAGGAAGTACGGCTGTTTCAATAACGCATGTTGCGAGAAGTGTTTGCCGCAGGGCAGAACGGTGCGTGGTAAATTTGAATGAGCATGACGGTTCGGTAGCGCCTTTGATTATTAAATATCTTAACCGGTTAAGCGATTACCTATTTGTGTTGGCGCGGTACGCAGGGCATTTGCACAATGTGCCGGAACTTATTTGGAAGCCGCGGGTTTCAAATGAGAATTGACGGGTTGTTCAATTTTATTTCAAAAAAAATACCCTTTCAACTAACCATCTTCCCATCTTTCATATGCAATATTCTATCGCTT
>JBDTKB010000329.1:0-9315 GCA_039935555.1 Ginsengibacter sp.
CCGCCCATCTTTGATCAACTGTTAACACTGCTTTAAATGGCGGCATCGCCGTATGGCCATGACCTTCTGAAATTTTATAATACAAGGTTCCATCAGATTCTGCCTGCACCGCTGCGGAAGTGTGATCCGCTGGTTTAGGATGCAGCGATGCCGACGCCGGACCGTCTCCTTTTCCTTTATTTCCATGACATGGAGTACAGTAAGAAACGTAGAGTGTCCTTCCGTTTTTAATGGAAGCTGCATCTTTGGGTTCTGGGTTTCGTAAATTTTCTCCATCTTTTGGAATCGGCCATGGACTGGACTGCGCCCAGGCAAAATGAGTGCTAAATAATATTACAATAATCAATGCGATTGCTTTAAAAGAATTGAATGAAGGTTTTGAATAAATGCTCATAGTTGTAAATTGTTTTAGAGAATAATTAAATTGAACCTGAATAGGAAGGAAATTATTATTTTTTCGCCGGGGTGCGGTGTGGTGTTATTAAAATAAAGGCTTTTTACATCTTTTAAAAATGATCGAACAAAAAAAAACACTTTACAGATTTGTTCGCTCTTTATTTTTTGAAGATTCATATTTTGTTTGTTATTGTAAGATGAAGCTATCTTTAATCAAATTCCTCAAATATTTGTTTAGTAAAATTAAGGAGTACTAAAAGCTGCGGAAATGAGTTTAATCAGAATTAAATATGATACTGGTCATAATAGCTAAATGAATATTTTTATTCGTATTATATAACCAGTTATCCAGCGCGTGAAGACGCAGATAAAAATCCGTATATACATTTCTTTTAGAAAACAACACCTAAAGCTTATCTAAATAGAACGTTTTATTGTAAAGGAAAATAATGACCCTTATATGACTTTTATTTTCCAATAGAAGCAAATTATCGTTGAATTATTCAATACATCTTTCAGGAAAAAAACAAACACATATCAAGGTTTAAAAAAACGGAGGGTATTTGAGTTGGTTTCATCTTAGGCGACAGGGTTGAATGATTAACGATCTGAGAAGTATTTCCGTTAATGTAGTTGTCTCAATAACTGTATTGGAAATGAGGCCTGTCTTGTATTACAGTTGTAATGGAAAAAAATCGGGAAATAAATTTATCCGTAGCCTAAAAATTAAATCTCCTGCTTCTTCGGGCATTTTAAGCGAGTCTTCCATAATAAGCCGTTCTTCAAATAACAGGAAACAGATCAACCGGAATATTTGGTAATGCAAAATGCCTGTTCTTTATTTTCCGCATTATTAATTATCTTATCATTCAGCTACTATCATTAAAAAAAAATAGGAAAAAGTGTGACATTTTACACGCAGGTGCGAATAATCCAGTAACCAATTAATAAAAAAGATCAAGTTGAAAGAATCAAATTTACAGGAGGCGAAGTTTATTAAATATCTTGAAAGTTGCAAGGGATTGATTATAAAAGTAGCCCGCATTTATTGTTATGATACGGAAGACCGGAAGGATCTGATACAGGATATCATTTTACAATTATGGAAATCATTTCCAAAGTATGATAATACCTACGCCATTACCACCTGGACGTATAGAATTGCACTTAATGTATCCATTTCCTTTTTAAGAAAAGCTAAAAAAAGGCATAACGCACACGAGGGTTACATGCAACATTTTGAAATATTTCATTTTGAAGATGTTGCACCGGATGAGAAACTTGAGCATATTTATAAATTTATCGAAGGGCTTAAATCAATTGATAAAGCCATCATGATCCTTTTCATGGAAGGGTGTAAAAACAAAGAAATTTCTGCTGTAACTGGCATGACCGATTCGAATATTTCCACAAGGAAGGAACGCATTAAAAATAAATTGAAACAGTATTTTGAAACCCAACAAAAACATTACAATGAAATTTGAAGAATTATCTGCCATATGGCACAGCAACGATTTAACACTTGATAGAAGTATCCGCATAAATAAGAAATTTGTAAAGAACCTGGGAATTTCAAAAGTAGCCGCAAGGCATTATGAAATAAAGCTGACAGCGACGATAGGTATTGTGACAGGTATATTGTTCGCTATCTTTTTGTTCCGGTTTATTTTCGAATATTTCACAGACTTAAAATTCTCTGTTCCTGCAATGATCCTGTTAGTGTCTACATGCTTTGGCCTGATCATAGAATTCTATAACCTGTTATTGGTTTATACAATTAACCCGGAATCGACTGTGGAAGAGGCACGGAAGAAATTAATAAGATTAAAAAAACTGGAAATCATGAATGTGTACAGCCTCTATGTTGTCATTCCGTTATTTGGCGCTCCATTTATGATCGTGATGGCAAAGGCTTTTCTGCATCTTGACTTATATGCCTTTAATACGAGCTGGCTTATTTATTTTACAGCAGGTAGTATAATTATTGCCGTAATACTCATCTACTTTTTAAGAAAACTTTCCGGAAAGAAATTATCTCAATCAATTTCTTTTTTAAATGGGTTAAGGGATGAAGACAGTCTTTTATAAATTCTAAAATTTACAATCGCATTTCTGTTAGGTACTCCTGTCTTGCAATTATGAATTTACATGTTCAATTTATTCTGTAAAAAATATTAACCGCAAAACGCAAGGGAAATGCAAAACTCATAACCGTAAATTTGGTATATTCGATTTCAATTTAATCAACCCCTATGCATATTCCCAAAAAAAATAAAAGAGCGTTTGTTGCCAAAATTATTTATTTCGCATTAAGCGCTATCCTGATAACAACGTGTTGCCTGGCGCAAACTAAAACCTCAGGAAATGTTTCAAAAGTAATTCATAGAAATTCACATTCTGAATATTCCAACGGCACGACGATTACACTCGGCGGCAATAAAATTCATACTGTAGGCAAGTTGCCAATCGTAGGAAGCCGCATGAAAGATTTTACGCTTACCGGCGTTGACCTTAAAGAGAAAACATCCTCAGGGTTTAAAGGCAAATATATCATCATGAATATTTTCCCGAGCGTTAATACAGGAGTATGTTCTAAATCTGTAAGAAAATTTAATGAAGAAGCAGCGGGCCTGAATAATGCTACAGTTCTTTGTATTTCTAAAGACTTGCCTTTTGCGCAAAAAGCCTTTTGTGGCGCCGAAGGAATTAATAATGTAGTAATGCTTTCTGATTTTAGAAGCGATTTTGGAAAAACCTATGGCGTTCAAATTGCAGACGGCCCAATGAAAGGTTTGCTGAGCCGCGCCGTAATTGTCGTCGACCCACACGGCAAGATTGTTTACGAGCAACAGGTGCCGGAAATTGGCCAGGAGCCTGATTATGCTTCGGCGATAGCAGCTATTAAACAGTAATTACATTCCTTGTTTGAACGTTGAATCAATTATTGATTTTGCATCTATTTTTTTTGCAAGAGAGTAATTTTTTTTTGTTGGATTCAACGATCGGTTATATCTATACATTTTTCATTTATAGAAAAGATATTTTCAATCCGGGCTTCTTGCTGTAATGCTATTGCCGTCGGGAACACCGACAGCCATAGCATACAAAGGAATTTCTTCATCCCTGTCAATAGCCAAAACTTTGCACAAATCGTTATCAAAAAAGCCACCTATATTCACCGAACCCAGGCCACATGCAGTTGCCATTAAATTTATATTTTGAAAAGCATGTCCAGCCTCAAATAAGATATAACGATATCCCCTGTCAAAATACTTTTTCATCGATCTTTCAATTACAGATGTGGCAACTATTACGGCCGGTGCATCTGCGACATATGGCTGCTGCATAAAAAGATTTTCCAGGAAATATTTTGGAAGAGCTATTTCCTTAACTGTTTCGAGTAGGCCTGGCGTTATAACATAGTGATATATTCCCTGTTTAAGACCGGTTACATTTTTTACAATAATATAAAATTCTAAAGGATAAAGGCCACCACCTGATGGTACCGTGCGTTCTATGAATTCAGTATTTCCAAGTATAAGCGTTTTACATTTTCCATATCCTGCAAAAAGCAAATTACTAATATCATTGATGTCTAATGGTATATTTTTAAAATTCCGGCATGAATATCGTTCAAAAAGTAACTCACCAAAATTGACGGGAGGAATTTTTACATCAGGCAGCAATATAGTAGTTGAACCTAAGTACTCTTTATACGATTCCTGGTTACTTTGGGCCTGTTGAAATTGCAGCGTCTTCAATTCCGACCTGGATGTGCCGTTATGAAAAATCCAGGCCTCAGGATATTTTTCTCTAAACATAAATCTTTTTTTAGGCGATAGGGTGAGGATTCGCATGCAACAGTTCTTCCACAGTTCTTTTTGTAGTAGAAAATCCGGACTCCACAGGGAAATTAAAAATTCTGCTACCCCCGAGCCGAATGTTTTTATAGCCGAAATGAATCGGCTGAAAACCAGTAATGATAACCCTTGCAGTATACAGCCCTAATCTTTCCATATCAGGAGAAGTAAGGTTACAATAAATAAGGTCGGCGTTGTGCGTCGCACAAAAACTGACCAATTCATTTAACTTGTCTTCGGCCGTTTTTTCGTTGATTTTATCCCATTTGAAAGACGTAACGGGCTGCCGAAACAGGAAGTCAAACGCACTAAGTTTATCGGGCACCGCATATAACAAATCGTGGTCCTCAAGTTCTTCTACATTGATGGGATCTTCCAGCAGTTTCTTCAATCTTTCTTTTACTTTGGGTTCTCGTATTCTTTGTTTAAATGAAGGCCTTACCTGGCCCACCTCAAGCAGGGCCTGGCGTGCAGCCGCTGCTGCAGAAAAATCACATCCAAGGCCAACCACCACACAGGGCCCGTTACCCTTTATTTGTACACCGATTCCGGCAAAAATTTTACAAGGCGTGTCGGTTGGTATTTGAAATAATCGAAGTTCAACACCCCTTCTGTTGTAGGCCTCATATAACTCTTTCACATCTGCTGCCGGATGATCTAAAGGATCAATTCTTTTGCAAGGCAATTCGTTGTGCCATGCAATCATGAATGCATCACGCTCAATTACTTCTTCTGCGGCAGATAAAATTGCATTCAGCATGGTGGAGCCCGCTGCAAGCCCGTTGGATGTAGCATGGCATAAAAATTCCTGCTCATTTTTCATGTTATAATTGAGTACAGTTGATTGCGCAGGAACATATAAGATTTTATTACTAACCAGCGAAAATGCTTTGATCCATCCAATTTCTGCATCGGCATCAAATGGTGAAAAATCCAGATTCTTATATTGTTCCGGCAGGTATAACACTAATTCTTTCGGATGAAGCGCTTCTGCCTGAATGTTATTATAACTGCTATAAATTATCTCATTAGGAACATACACTGATCCGGAATATCTTTCTACCGCTTCGCCAACTGCACTAATTTTAGCACTTCTCTTGTCCATGCCTTTTCCGGAACAGTTTAATTTTTCATGTTTTTCTTTTGGCAAAAAACAATGATTCGAAATTTCTGCCATATAAACAAGTGGTAACGTAGGTTCTGAAATATCCTTGGGCACTACTTCCAATCGTTTGATAATACCTGCATGTGGACTCACCATATTTTCCATGAAATCGCCGAGGTTTGATGCGTGTTGATTTACCATTAATTCATTTACAGAATAGTAGGGCCTTTCAAAATTTTTTTTTTGACAAACAGGGCAATCGGGTTTCTGAAATATATTATGAAAGGTACTTTCAAAATTAAGTGTGTTGAACTCAAGAATTTTATCAGGAAGCGATAAATACCCGACGGAATAAAAATATTTTATTACTTCGCCGGATAAAATTGTAGCAATAAAGTTAATACCACCAGGCATCAAACTACGGCTTATAAGTGACGGCTTTTTTTGAGTGTTTAAGTATTCTTCATACAACATGGCTTCCTCAAAGTCCTGTTGTGCCGCCACTGCGCGCATTTTATAACACATGTAGCAGGATGTTTTTTCGGGTATCACGAACGGACCTGTAAAACAAAGATGACCTTTTAGGGAGGCGTATAGGGCGGGAATTTTTTTATTGATGCAAATTTCGTTTGCCCAATAAAATGAAGAAACAAATCCTGCATCAAAACATACAATACATAAATTACAGTCTTCAATAAAACTTCCCAGGGTTTCTTTGGTGAGATTTTCAGGACCGGTTTCCACATTTTTTACAGTTGTATTTTCCACCAAATAATTTCTTAAATGGGCCTGCCTTGATCCAAACCGCATGTCGCTTTTCATGAAAGGAAAAATAGTTGCATAATCTTCATTAAATTCAAACGGATCTGCCAGTTTGAAATTGCAGAATCCAGCCTGCTGCAAAGTGAGGACGGTTTGAGTACCATGACCCTCAAGCCCAATAACTGCAATTTTAAAATTGCTCAATAATGTTAATACTTCCGGATTTTTACTATCTGTAATTTCCAGGAAATTATCAAAAAAAATAGCGCTTTTGATACTCCTATTTTCAGATAGTGGAACGGCTGAATGTCTTAACACGCCTGCCTTTACTAGCTGGTCAAGATTTGCTGTCAGGTCGTCTACGGAAACGCTTTTTAATAAAGATGCTACCTTTTCCACATCATTGTCGCCATTTAGTTTTGGTATTATTTGTTCTGCTAAAAACAATGCGGATTCTCCTTCAAGTTTTATTGAAAGTGTGTCCGATTTAAAGAGAAAATTTCCATCCTTCATATCAATGACGGAAATTCCGGGAGACAAAAAATAGTATGACTTCATTACTGGAATTAAATGTTTCAGAAAGTTTCGCTTAAATAGTAATTGTAAGCAACAAAATACTAAACAAAAAAACAGCTCACTGAATCGCTGGAAATGCGTTAGCTAAATAGGGAGCTGTTTTTTGCGTGGTGATCAAATTATCCCAGTGAGCCAAAACGGCTGCCCCCAAAGGCAGAGCCCTGGTTCTGGATGCAAGGCCCGCAGATGCACTCAGTGATACAACGAACACAAGGAATGCAATGGTAGCAGCTAAAACAATGGTGGCAAACAACGCAAATTGATGGCTGGCATTCGTTAATGCACCCGCCTAGTCCTAACTGCTGACTAACCTTTTGAAATGTTTTAAACTCTTCGGGATCGACATTGGCTTTGGCGCCTCCAGCCGATTTTAACTGATTTTCAAGCTCGGTAATCCTAAGCTCCAGTTTTTTGATGTTCTCATCCATAATTATTGTTTTTGATTGTTAAAAAAATTGGGGTAAATTTTAACCAGGAGGAAAATTTTTTTCAATTGATAATATTATTATTCGCACATCGGTGCGAAAAAATTTTAAAGATGAGTGGTCGTATCAAAAAATATAGGATTCTGTGCGAAAAAGAGAAAAAGAGAAAATAATTCTTGTTGAAGAGGAAGACAATCGGTTATCTAAGACCGGACAATAAAAATAAAACAAATATTATCCCTGCACAATATTTTTTGGCATTAATTTATTATCCTGGTGAAGATTCGGTGTGATAAAAACGTTGAGGCCTTATTGGCAATCTAAATTTCCTAATAAATCAAACCAAAAACTTCAAACTGATATCAGGTGATTAGAAAGTTTCAATACACCTTACAACAGCAGTTCAAAAGTCATGCTTGTAAACTAGTTTTTGAGGGAATTGTTTTGCCAGGTTATCTAAATCTTAATTGATCTTAAATGGCGTTTGATAAACGGTTTAGCAATAATTATTTTAGGTGATATAAGCCAGCACTGAAAAGATTTTCCCATCCTTCGGACAGTTTTGGCACCTTTTCGTCCGCACGTACCCATATTCAATATTGCAATATTCTATCTTGCTGCAGGCAGTCGGATTGAAAAAGTTTCCGCTTCATTAAATACAATTATTTAATCATCATAAACTAAAACAAATGAAAAAATTACTTCTCTTCTTATTCGTTCTTCCATTACTCAGCTTTGGCCAGAAACAGGTTGTGGTTAATTCCAGCCGGTATTTTCCCAAAGCCGACAAGGTCCTGGAGTTTGAAAAAGGACTTACTGCACATATTGCAAAATATCATAGCGGAGAATGGAAATGGCGTGTATATGAAATACAAACAGGTGAAGACGCGGGAGGTTACCAGGTGGTAGAAGGCCCAAAAACCTGGGACGAATTTGATAAGCGCGGCAACCTTGGAGACGAGCATACAAAAGACTGGAACAAAAATGTAGCTCCATACCTGACAAATAAATATTCTTCTACGTTTTCTGAATATATGGAGGAACTGAGTACAATACAATTAACTACTTACACAGATAAAATTTCCATTACCCATGTATTTCCTAAACCTGGTTTATCGTACATGGTTGAAGACGTGCTAAAGAAAATAAAAAAGGGTTGGGAAGCAGGTGCACAAACCGTTGCTGTGTATAAATCCGTTGCATCTGGCCCTACTCAATATGCACTTGTATACCGATTGAAGGATGGATTAAAGGAATTTACGGAAGGTTATCGCAAACCTTTTAAAGAAAGGTATGAAGGCGCGAATGGCGAAGGAACGACTGAAACTTATTTATCAAAAATCAATGAATCAACAGATCATTCATGGTCCGAGCTATTGTTTTACCGGCCGGATTTAAGTGCAAAATAATGCATGGTGTTTTGGTGGTTTGGAGAAGCCGTCTCATAATACTTGAGGCGGTTTTTTATTGAGAGTCAATTTTTTTTTTAATAAGTTGTTGATATTTCTCAGTTCTACATTTTTATGGCAGATACAGAGTATACCTTGAAAGGGATGCTGAGTCTGTATTTTGCCATATTACTAAGACAAAATTTACCTTCGTTTCATTGCATCAATAACCGCCAAAATTTATCTACACTCTTTTGTGAATAAAGTCTTATCAAAAAAAGAAAATAAAAAAAGGCTGACGCTTTGAGACAGCCTCTTTTTTTTGCCCTTCCAATTTTTTATCAACAATACAAGGCTTATGCTGGGTTGATACCGCAGGTTCAAAATCATAATCCTTTCAAAAGCAATTTTTTTGGGGAAATATTCTTCGACACCTATATTTTCTATATGATGTAAATCATAAATACGCTTAATGGCGGTCAGCAACTTTAAGCTTATTATTTTCAAGATTTGCAGTCGTTATTCCATTTAGAATTCGATTTTGTATTTGAAGATCAATTAACGCACCACAATGACTGATACTACACTTTTAATGCTCGCTAAATATGATGTGGCAACACCGCGCTATACCAGTTATCCTACTGTTCCCTATTGGGATTTTTCTTCTCTGAGCGTCGATAAATGGAAACGTTCCGTAATCGATAGTTTCCATTCAGAAAATGGCGAATTATGCATTTACATTCATTTACCTTTTTGCGAAAGCATGTGTACTTTTTGTGCCTGCAATAAGCGCATCACCAAAA
>JBDTKB010000330.1:0-9189 GCA_039935555.1 Ginsengibacter sp.
TTAAATTATGCTCCTTTGTCGAAACAGGCACTGTCTGTAGCTGAAAAAAACTTAAAATCTTCCACGTTTAATGGCAAGCCAATTTTAAAATAGAACAGGTTTTCAAAGTCAGGTAAAGTTAAACTGCGCATCAATATTTGGTGTGCAGTTTTTTTTGTTTACAAGGCCGCTGTTAAGCATTGAACATGTAAAGCAAAAAATATTCAATATTTATTCATTCATTGCCCAAAACTTAAAGCAAAAAAAATCCACCCTACAAGAATGAAGAGTGGGAATCACAGCATGAGAAACTGCGTACTACGGAAAACTAAAATTCGTTATAGAAAATTTTGATAGTTAAATTATGATGGTTCCAGGTAATATTTTTAAATATTCTTAATACTTTAATGGTGCAAAGAGAAAGCATTTATTTGACTAAAATATTGGAGCCATATTATTAAAAAGTTATTGATTCGTTATCAACGACTGCTAACACCTTTTAAAAAAAATGCAGGAATTTCGGTTGGTAAGCCAAGGCATATTTTTTAAAAATTCATTTTATGCAGAACTACTTTAGAAAAAAATAGCTGTTTTTATTAAATTATGCAGATAATTATTTTGAGTTCCCCCGGAACTGCCGTGTTCAAATTAGCGCAATAAATTCGTTGATTAAACGGATCACTCCCATACTTTTGCGTAAATTATTTACATGGCTATAAACTCTATACTTAAATTTTTTTTACCGAAGGATAAAGTTTTTTTCGTGCTTTTTGAAAGTGTAGCTGAAACTGTAACCATCATGGCGGCCCGGCTTAAAGATGTTATTCATGAAAAGGATTTTGGAAAAAGGGCGATGATCATTAAAGAAATAGAAGACCTAGAACATATTAATGACGATTTTACCCACCGAATCTTCACTGAATTAGGACGAAATTTCATCACCCCTTTTGATCGCGAAGACATACATTATCTTGCTTCATCTCTTGATGATATTTGTGATTATATTTTTTCATCTGTAAAAAAAATAAACATTTACAAGGTGAACCCTGGTGAAGAAGGCTTTATAAAAATGGCAAATCTTATTGTAAGTAGTTGTAATGAGGTGCAAAAAGCTGTAGCTGAATTAAGGGATATGAAAAACCTCAGGAAAATTACGGATGCAATGGTATTAATTAATAGCATTGAAAACCAGGCTGATGATATATTTGACATGAGCATAGAAAAGCTTTTTGAAAATGAGCCGGATGCAAAAGAGGTTATTAAAAAAAGAGAGATTTACCAGGCAATGGAAATAGTAACAGATAAGTGCGAGGATGTTGCCAATGTTATTGAGTCGATCATTATCAAATATGCTTAATTAGATCAGATACTTTTAAACAGTATCGATTTTTAAACGTTCAGTATGTTCGCTTTTCTTATTTGCATCGTTATTCTTGCGCTAATTTTTGATTTTATAAATGGGTTTCACGATGCAGCTAATTCTATAGCAACTATTGTTTCTACTAAAGTGCTCACGCCGTTCCAGGCCGTAGCATGGGCGGCGGCTTTTAATTTTCTAGCTTTTTTTATTTTTAAAGAGCATAAGGTTGCCGGCACAATTGCTAATATTATTTCCGAAAATATCATCAATTTCAAAGTACTGTTGGCTGCTACTATTGCCGCAATTAGCTGGAATCTTTTAACCTGGTATTATGGAATTCCTTCGAGCTCATCGCACACACTTATTGGCGGCCTTGCCGGTGCGGCAATTGCAGCCGGTGGCTTTTCCGGTGTTAATACGCATCCCATATATATCGCTTTAGTCTTTATGGTTTTGTCGCCGATTATCGGGCTAATTTTTGGTTTCTTAATGACCGTCATCACTGTAAACCTGGCCAAAAAGTCCAGGCCTGCCAAAGCTGATAAATGGTTTAAGCGGCTGCAATTGGTTTCTTCCGGAGCCTTAAGCCTTGCACACGGGGGTGGTGATTCTCAAAAAACAATGGGCTTGATTTTGACTGCAATATGGTTCTACGAAAAATCGGCACATGGAAGTACGCTTTCAGTTCACGATATGGCAATGCCTGGCTGGTTGCCTATTGCGTGTTATTCGGCAATAGCTTTGGGAACAATGTCTGGCGGTTGGCGTATTGTGAAAACAATGGGAACCCGAATAACTAAAGTTAACCCGCTGGAAGGCGTTTGCGCAGAAACTGCCGGCGCAGTAACTATCTTTTTAACGATCGCTTTCGGCATACCAGTAAGCACCACGCATACGCTAACAGGCGCCATTGTAGGTGTCGGAGCAACCAAGCGGCTTTCTGCTGTTCGGTGGGGCGTTACAATAAATTTATTGTGGGCATGGGTGCTCACCATACCTGTAAGTGCTTTAGTTGCAGCGGCAATTTACTATGCTGTACATTTTATCGGTTGATATTTATAAGCAGGTATGGCTATTAATTCTTTTTCTCTTATTTTGCAAAATGAAGAAAATATTAGTTACAGGTGGCTGTGGATACATTGGTGCACATACACTGCTTGATTTAATAGAAAATGGCTTTGACCCAATTTGCGTAGATAACAATTCCGGGTCAACGGGAGCCTTGCTACAGGGTATAAAAAATATCTCCGGCGTCGACGTAAAAAATTATAAAGTTGATCTTTGCAATTTCGATGATACCTGCGCTATCTTCCAGGAGAATGATAACATTGAAGGCATTATACATTTCGCCGCTTTCAAAGCCGTAGGCGAATCTGTAAGAGAACCGTTGAAATACTTTGAAAATAATTTATCCTCGCTCATCAATATTTTAAAATGCACGAAGGAATTCAATATTCCAAATTTCATATTTTCTTCTTCATGCACCGTTTATGGCAGCCCGGACGAGATTCCCGTTACGGAGCAAACACCTCAGAAACCTGCGGAATCGCCCTATGGCGCTACAAAACAAATGGGCGAAGAAATTGTAAAAGCTACGGTGGCTACTGGGGGCGTAAACAGTATTCTGTTAAGATATTTTAACCCGGTTGGCGCGCATCCAACAACTTTAATTGGCGAGCTGCCATTAGGCAAGCCTGAAAATTTAGTCCCTGCAATTACGCAAACAGCTATTGGAAAATTAAAGCAGCTTACTGTGCATGGCGATGATTATCCTACAAGAGATGGCTCCTGCCTTAGAGATTATATTCACGTTTGTGATATTGCTCATGCACATATTTTAGCGCTTCAATATTTAATTAATAAAAAAAATACCGCCGCTTGTGAAATTTTCAATTTAGGCAGTGGCAATGGCGTAACAGTTTTGGAAGCCATTCATTCTTTCGAAAAAATTAGCGGAGTAAAATTGAATTATGTAATCGGCCCAAGAAGGCCGGGCGATGTAGTTGCTGTTTATGCCAATAATTCTTTATCAAAAGAAAAACTTGGTTGGGATCCAAAATATTCGCTGGATGAAATGATGTCCACTGCCTGGAAGTGGGAATTAAAATTAAAGGAGGACGAGAAACTTCATAACAATCCCAATTTCCAGATGAATTGATTTTTTCGCCTTCATCCAAAACTTTTTCGATTTTTTTATTCTTTCATTTGGAATGATTCTTGAATTCATTTCTGTATGAAAAATTACTTAGCCTGTTGCCTCGTATTTCTGTTTAGCCTGTGTGTTTCCTGTAAAAAAAATACGCCTGTTGTAAATAATTGCCCAAAAGGTCCCGTTAGTCAAAATTGTATTTGCCCGTTAGTTACCAATTACGTTTGCGGCTGTAACAATAAAACCTACGACAATAGCTGCTATGCCGAATGTGATGGAATAACTTCGTATACGCCTGGCCGTTGTCCTTAAAAAACAGGGATTGAAGTAAAACATTTTGAAAAAAACTCCTTTACATGTGAGCGATAGTTTTATTTGATTTTCTTCATTCAGAGCTTTCTTAACAAATTAAACAACATTCCTCAATTCCCGCCACCTTGATGTGTATCTTGGTGAGCGAAATTCACGTCGCATTTTCCAGTCTCTGTCCAACCCGGAAGAAGCAAATTTTAAAACATCATCTCGCATGCTGAAATTTATATTGTCAATCGCATTCATTAAAGGCCGTTTATTAATTTGAGGCTCAGTTACGAATAAATTACTCTGAATAGAATTTTCAGGAACAATGCCGCTTAACAAAACGCCGGCCTTTTTATACTCCTTTCCTTTTATAAAAATTTGCTCCGCTAATTTCAACGCCGGCGCAATTAATTCGCTGGTAACAGAAGTTGGTAATTCTAAATTTATTTGCGCATGCAAGGCAGCACCATGACTAAAATTTGCAGACTGGCTTTCTTCTTTGGCCACAATAAAAATACTTAATACTGAAGCCGAACAATTTTGCCTGCGCAGTTTTTCCGCGGCCCTTGAAGTATAGGTAGCAACTGCTTCTTTAATGTCTTCTAACGCCGTAACATTTCTGCCAAACATTCGCGTTGTCGTAATCATCTTCTTTATTTGCAGTTCCTCCTGCATTTCAAGGCACGGAATTCCTTTTAATTCCCTTACAAGCCTTGTCCCCGTTACACCACCTATATTCTTGCGTACCCATTCTTCGGGCATGTTACACAAATCCCAGGCATTGGTTATTCCCCAATTAATAAGTTTTTCGGCATACGCTCTTCCTATTCCCCAAATTTCCTTTACACTGGTTTTTTTTAATACTGTAGTAATTTCTACATTACTTACCAGGGCGGCAACGCATTGAGTTTCGGCTTTATTTTTCTTGGCGATATGGTTGGCAATTTTAGCAAGTGTTTTTGTTGGCGCAATACCAATTGAAACGGAAACACCCGTCCATTGCTCCACGATTTCCCGCATGTGTAATCCATATTCGATCAACTTATTTTCATCAACCATACTTACATCTAAAAAAGATTCATCAACCGAATACACTTCTACATTTTTTTCACCTGCCAGTATTTTCAAAGTATCCATCACGCGGCGACTCATATCCCCATATAAATTGTAGTTAGAAGAAAACGTTGCTACATTATTTTTTTCTATTAAATTTTTGGCTTTGAAATAAGGGCCGGCCATTTCAACACCAATCATTTTAGCTTCATCACTTCGGGAAATAATGCAACCATCATTATTGCTTAAAACCACTACAGGCTTGTTATTTAAATCAGGCCTGAAGACACGCTCGCACGAGCAATAAAAACTGTTGCAATCAACTACAGCATACATAAGAAGTAGGAGGTTTTAAGTAAACAATGCACTTTGTGTTATTTCTTCTTTTTCATTTTGAAATAAAAATTTTTCTACCGGCTTATATATTTCTCCTTGTTTTCTTTTTAACAACAAAGCATGGTCAGCAATAAACCTTCCATGAAAATCTTTATGGCTGTATTCAAGCCACCCTTTTTCATACTGCCATGGCAGAAGCTTTCGTGCAATGGTAAGATGCGGCTCTGTAATAAAATGCGGCTTATTATCTTTATCCATCTTCATAAATTTTTGTCCTTGTCTTGCAGCTTTCACTGCATTCATAATTTGCACTTTGCTTACAATATTTATATAAATAATATGTGATGGAAAGCTGCCAAAATCTTTCATTTCAATTTTAAAAGGCTGTAAAGTTTTTATGCCATTGCGCAATCCTTGCCTGATGCGGTTTTCAGCTACCTGGTATTGTTTAAAGTGTACCAAAGTAATATGCGGCAATCCCATGCGGGCAGCAGCACAATCAAAGTCAGTGGCAAATTTTTCTTTGATTGATTTTATTTCATTCCACAATGCCTGGTGCGGCTGCAGCACCAATAAATACTCTGCTGGCAATTGGTTACTACCGGTTGCTGCTTCGCTTGCCAGTTGTTTTATTATTTCCTGGTTCATAGTTATGCATTATAAGAAGCAGCAAGCTTGAACACCGCTACCTGCTTGCATTTTTCATATTGATTCAGACGTTTTAATAAAACCAATTCATTCACCGGAAAACTTGCATTGAATGTTTTTTTCGAATAATCTTTCAGTGCTTTCTCATAGATCGCCGACTGCAATCTTTTTGCAATCGTTACATGTGGATGATTGATAAGCGTAGCCCGTGGAAAACCATTGCTCCGTACATATTCATCAATTGTTTTTAAGGAAGCAGCAAGCTGCTTAAATGGTTCATGATTTTGAACTCTTGCATACACAGTGTGTGAAGTAGGAAAGCCGCTGAAGTTATTCAGCATTACATCAAAGGCATATTGATTACTGATGATTTTATTCATCCATTTAATCAATGTTTCTTCCATCGCTTCCTTGGCTAGAAAATTTGCAACAGTTATATGTGGCAAAGTTTTTTTTGCTGCATTTACTTTATAGCAGAAAGAAAAAATTTCTTTTTCCGCCATTACTTTTTTAAATACTTCGTCGCCCGGATTTGCCAGTAACAAATACTCAAAACTTTCCTGCGTGGTAAATCCCAATGCAGGCGATAATGATAAGGTATGTTCCATAAAAAAATTTTAAGTGTGGAAAAAATAATTTCGCATTTCAAATGTGAAGATAAATAAATTAGTATAATTTAGCTAAATATTTTAGTATTTAATCTTTGAATGCTAATTAAAATTGATCACAAAAAGTAATAGGCAATATCATAAATGCAAGAGCCGCAGGCTTGGATTATATTATAACAACGGAGTTCAATCCTTTAGGAATATAGTACTGCCTGCAAGAGCAGCAGGCTCGGCCGGTAAAAAATGTAGTCATAAAAAACATGTTCCAAGGCTACGGCTTTCCTTATACTTCGTCTCACTTTTCAACGGACTGAAATCCGTTGTTACAGTATTGACCGAGCCTACGGCTCTAAAAAATTTTAATAACAATAAAAATAATTACGTTAACAGGTTTAGTAAAAAAATTATCAACTATGGAAAATGAAATAAGATATGATGCTGACTATAGCGGCAGTAAAAATTATACCCAACATCACGTTAAAACCGCTAATGCCAGCGGTTTCGGCGCAGCCGCAGATGATTACATGGAAAGGGGAATTGACCTGAACGAACAATTAATTTTAAACAAACCTGCTACATTTTTCTTAAAAATGAACAGCGAAGCCATGATTGAAGACGGCATCTTCAGCGGCGATATATTAATCGTTGACCGCAGCATAAAGGCAGACAATAATAAAATAATTGTAGCCATTCTTGATGGTGAATTATTGGTTCGCCGTTTACAAAAAACTCAAAACAGCATTACACTTGCGTGTGCTAATAAAAAATTGGGAAACATACAGCTTGCTTCGTTTAATGACCGTGTAAATGTATGGGGCGTTGTTACCTGTGTAATTCATGTGCTGGAAAAAAGTTTATTCGTTACTAAAAAAGTCAGCGGCTTTAATAAGAAAGATAAGCATGGCAAAGAGCAACGGTTTTATTAATTGTATGAATTGATTGTCTGAACCATGATTTATAGGATTAACTGATTTACATGATTGAAATTTTTACAAGCAGTTTCAAAATTTTCACAATCAAAAATATTTGCTATGAAAGATATTTCTCACAATCCAAATGCGAAACCTCAACCGAAAACCCAGGAGAATGATGTTCAGTACAATTATGGACGTGGTGCGCAAATCAACACAAAAAACAGGTTCCTTGTAAATGAAGTTTCCAAAGAACATATTGAAGGCATTGATGACTGGGAAGAAAAAATGCTTCCAACTTCTTATTTGGAACAAGAAGTAAAAACGATTGTAAATAAAGTGGACAGCCCTGATGTGGGCATGAGTTATAGCATGAATCCGTATGCAGGTTGCGAGCATGGCTGCATTTATTGCTATGCCCGTAACGTTCATGAATACTGGGGTTACAGCGCCGGGATGGATTTTGAGCAAAAGATTATTGTAAAGAAAAATGCGCCGCAACTGCTTCGTAAATTTTTAATGCATCCGAAATGGGATGCAACACCATTAATGCTTAGCGGCAATACCGATTGCTATCAGCCGGCCGAACAAAAGTATCGTCTTACAAGAGGCATGCTGGAAGTGTGCAATGAGTTTAACCAGCCGGTGGGCATACTTACAAAGAATTCGTGGATATTAAAAGATAAAGATGTGCTGCAGGAAATGGGAAAAAAGAATATTGTTTCAGCCATGGTTTCTATCACATCTTTCAATGAAGATTTGCGAAGAGTGATGGAACCACGAACAACCACAGCAAAACAAAAATTAAAAGTGATTAATGAACTAAGTAGCGCCGGTGTACGCATGGGTGTTATGATGGGCCCAATGATTCCAGGATTAAATGAACATGAGATGCAACGCATCATGAAGGCGGCAAGAGATAACGGCGCAACTTTTACTGCTTATACTTTTATACGATTGAATGGCGCTATAAAGTTTTTATTTCATGACTGGCTGTATAAAAACTTTCCTGACCATGCAGATAAAGTTTGGCACCTTATTGAAACCAGCCATGATGGCCAGGTGAATGATACCCGCTTTGGTGTTCGCATGCGTGGTGAAGGGCCGATTGCAAAATTAGTCGCTGAGCAATACCGCAAGTATGGAAAACTCTATGGAATGAATGCCGAAGAATGGAGCCTGGACAGGAGTTTATTTAAAAGGCCGGGGGAACAGGGAAGGTTGTTTTGAAAGAGTTTATTATCTTACTTAGAATTATAAACTGTATGAATAAATTCGGCGGAAATTGGACGGAACAAAAAATTGAAATTGTAGTTAGCTATGCAAAAGCATACCTGACGATTATGAATAAGTACCCGCAGTTTAAAACACTTTACTTTGATGGCTTTGCTGGTTCGGGTGATATTTTTAAAGATGACAAAATTGACATGGACATAATCAAAGGAACTGCAATTAGGATTTTAGAAATTAAAGACCCACGTTCGTTTGATATGTACTATTTCGTAGAGAAAGATGAAAAGAATAAAGCGGAATTAGAAACTATTATTACAAAACAGTTTCCTGAAAAAAGAACGAAATGTTTTATAGTAAATGAAGATTGTAATGATAAGCTATTGAGTATGGCTACTTTTTTAAAAGAAAACAAGAATTACAGAGTACTCGCTTTTATTGACCCATATGGAATGTCCGTAAATTGGTCTTCAATTGAAGCTTTAAATAAACTTGGAATTGATTTGTGGATATTAGTTCCAACAGGAATGGGTGTAAATCGTTTATTAAAAAAAGATTACAATATATCCGAAGCGTGGCTTTCAAAACTTGAGAAATTTCTTGGCCTATCCCGGA
>JBDTKB010000331.1:0-4615 GCA_039935555.1 Ginsengibacter sp.
ATTTAATTATGAATATTGCTTTATTAGGCTATGGCAAAATGGGTAAAGCCATTGAAGAAATTGCGACGCAAAAGGGCCATCAAATAGTCATGAGAATTCATGATCAAAATTTGGCGGAACTCACGAAGGAAAATTTGCAAAAAGCAGATGTTGCCATAGAATTTACAAGTCCGCAAAGCGCCGTGGAAAATATACTCCTTTCTTTTGAATCGGGCGTGCCTGTGGTATGCGGCACCACGGGCTGGCTTTCTCAAATAGAAATGGTAAAAGAAAAATGCAGCGAGCTAAATGCAACATTTTTATATGCCAGTAATTTTAGTATTGGTGTAAATATTTTTTTTGAATTAAATAAAAAGCTGGCGCTGCTCATGTGCCAACAATTTAATTATAATGTAGGCATTGAAGAAATACATCATACTGAAAAGAAAGATGCACCAAGCGGTACTGCCATCACGCTTGCTGAACAAATTATCGATACACTTCCTAAAAAAAATAGATGGGTGAATAAATCTTCTGACAGTCCTGAAGAAATTTCCATCATAAGTAAAAGGATAGATCCCGCGGCCGGAACGCATTCAGTAAAATATACGTCAGATGTTGATGATATAGAAATAGTTCATACGGCACATAATCGCAAAGGTTTTGCCTTTGGAGCATTACTCGCAGCCGAATTTATTTTTGATAAAAAAGGAATTTTTAATATGAGGGATGTGCTGGATCTTTAGAAACCTTTCGTGTGCTTGACTTTATCACCAAAAATTGGCTCAATTTTTTTGCAACGCTTTCTTCATATTCTTAAGCATATCACTTGTCATATTGTTTAGATCGTATGCGGGTTTCCATTTCCAATCTTTTTTAGCAACACTATCATCAATGCTTTGCGGCCAGCTTTCAGCAATCGCTTGCCGGTAGTCAGGCTCATAGCTTGTTTTAAATTCAGGAATATGATTTTTTATTTCTTTAGTTATTTCTTTTGGTGAAAAGCTCATTCCGGAAATATTGTAAGACGTTCGCACAGAAATATTTTTAGCGTCAGCCTCCATCAATTCTAAAGTTGCCCTTATAGCATCAGGCATATACATCATCGGCAAATAGGTTTTTTCTTTAAGAAAACACTTGTATTTTTTTTCTTCGAGCGCTGCATAAAAAATTTCTACCGCATAATCTGTTGTGCCTCCACCTGGTTCGCTTTTATAACTTATAAGGCCAGGATAGCGCAGGCTTCTAACATCAAGCCCATAACGATGGTTATAATAATTACACCAAAATTCTCCCGCATATTTACTTATTCCGTAAACAGTAATAGGTTCTATAATTGTCTGTTGCGGGCAATTTTTCTTGGGCGACGTAGGCCCGAATACTGCTATGCTGCTGGGCCAATAAACTTTTTGCAACTGTTCATCTTTAGCAATTTCCAAAACGTTCAAAAGGCTTTGCATGTTAAGGCTCCAGGCAAGGTGCGGACTTTTTTCGCCCGTTGCAGATAAGATGGCGGCAAGCAAATAAATCTGCGTAATATTTTGGCGGATGACCTGCACATGCAACATCTCTTTATTCATCACATCAAGGCTTACATAAGGACCGGTACCTTTTAATAATTCATTCTCTTCACGAAGATCAGAAGCAATAACCTGCGCTCCTCCGTAAATTTTTCTAAGCTCCAATGTTAGCTCAACTCCAATTTGCCCACAGGCGCCAATAACCAATATTTTTTCTTTTATCATGATATCAAATTAGGCAGCAAAGTAAAATGGAAAAAAGCAAAGCGAAAAATAACTTGCAGCCCGGGAAGCGTTTTGACAAATAAAATAACATTTATGGCGATCAAAAATTAACCATAACACCGCCAGCTAATCCAAAAGAACTTTCGTTCGTTTTTACCGGCGCGTTTCTATTGATGGATGATAATGCAAAACGCATTGTAGGAACAAAAGTAAACTCGACAGAATTGTTCAATTTATACTGAGCCCCCATGCTTGCAGAACCATTGAAGTAGGTTGATTTCAGGCCTTCAATATTATTTGACGTCGAGGTTTTATTTCCCGTAGAAGTGGCAATAGATGTTTGCAATTTACCTTGTGTTAAAAAATTAGCAGCGATGCCAAGGCCCGGAACAAGGCTAAATCTTCCGTTGGTAAAAACATATTTTATAACCAACGGCACGCCAATGTAATGAAGTGTATTTGTTGATGGCAACGTCATAATGCTATCGCCGGAAACCGGCGGAGGCGCGGCATCAAGCGTTACAAATGAATATCCTGCAGAACAATTAAAACGATAATTTATATTGCCATTATTATCAGGCCGTGCATAAATTGTTTTGGGTTGAATGTCCGTAACTCTTGTAGAATAAGTTATTCCTGATTCCAGTTTCCATCTTTTTGCAATGCCATAATCTACTAACAGTCCAACAGTAGACGAAAATTTAAAACTCTCTTCCTGTTCAAATTTATTCCTGTCATCTTCTCTAAACCTGGGTTGATCATTTTTTAAATCGGATGAAACAAAATCCGGGGAGAAAAACGCAGTTAAAGAAAATGAGGAAGTCTTGCCCTTACTTAAATGAATGGTTTTTGAAATTGCCGTGGTGTTATTTGAAACGCCATTTTTTAAAGGCACGTTAGCAACCAAATCCATTTTTAATATTGGAGAAAATGGTTCGATATTTCCTGACTCTGTTAATTCGCCTTGCATTACAATGAAAGGCACTTTATTTAGATATTTTTCTTCCGGTAAGTCCGATTCTTGATTTAAATTTTCCAGGCTTTTTTTATCCTCAGATGTAGTTTTATTATCACCAGTTTCAATTAATTGAATTTTAAATTTTCCAGGCATCTGGCTTGATTTTCGTTCCTCTTTTATCGCTTCTAATTTCGTATCAACTTTGTCCTGAACTGAATTTTTTATTTTATTTGATGGAACATGGCTTTCAGTTTTTGGTTGCTTATTAACTGTATTAGAAAGTTGCCCCTCTCCTACTTCCCTTTTTATTGCTGAAATATTATTTATTTTGTTTTTTTCTATCAACGGAGTTTTTCCCGTCTTAATATTTTTTTGATCAGCAACATTTTGCTTATTATCTAATCTATTTTCCGGAGATTCTTTTGCAATTATTGCATTATTCATCGTTGTCAAATTTGAATCATCTTTTAAAGTATTAGTCGTTTCAGACCTTTTACTTTTAAATTTGCTTTCAGTGTTATTTTGTTTGACCAATTCGTTATTCTTATTGTGGATATGCAACGTATACATCGCCATTCCGACTGAAAATAATAGCAAGACAGTCGCGGCCCATTTGAGTTTATTATATTTTTTAGCAATAGAAACTACTTTCCTCTTATCAAGGCTTTTATCAATGTTTTCCCACACCTGGTCCGAGGGCAATTCTTCATGTTCTTCAAACGCCTTTTTAAATAAGTCATCAATATTGTGTAGATCTTTACTCATATCTCATTCACGTTTTGTTTGGCAGATTTCATACTTGCATTTACAGCTCTTTGCAAAATGGCTCTTGCATCGGAAAGGTTAGATTTGGACGTGCCTTCAGAAATGCCTAATTGTTCAGCAATTTCCCGATGTTTCATTCCTTCCAACACATATAGATTGAAAATTGTACGATAGCCGGGAGATAATTGCTGCACCATTCTTAAAAGTTCTTTGGTACCCAAATGGGCGATAATGTCCTCGCTGCTTTTTTGTTCTACTGCAATCGCTTCAATATCCACCACAGCGTGCATATTACTTTTACTTCTGAACTTTTGCAGTGCGCAATTCACCATTATTTTTCGAACCCATCCTTCAAAAGAGCCACTGAATTTGTACTGGTGTAAGAATTCAAATACCCTGATAAATCCTTCCTGTAAAATCTCTTCAGCATCATTTCGGTTATTAGAATAGCGCAGGCAAACCATAAACATTTTTGGCACCAATAGCTTATACAGATCGTTCTGGGCTTGCCTGTTTCCATTCAGGCAACCTTCAATAAGTCTGTCAAGTTGTTCCAATGATTCCAATTCTTGAAGTGTTGATGCTTTATACAATAAAATGGTTGGCTAATAATATCAACTATAAAATAACAAATGAATTTTCATCTGCAAAAGCTATTAACATTTTTTTAATTAATCAGCCCAACTGTTCTTTTTTATGCTTCATCTACAACAAACGGAAGTTTCTACAATGATTGTCCAGGTTTCTATAGATCAATAATTTATCCTGATAAAAAATATTACATGATCCAATTCTAAAAATTTCAATTCTTTCCTTTTAAAAAAGACCCACTAATTTATCAACCTCTAAAAAAAGTCTAATGAAAACTAATAGAAAAAATATCATTATTAATGGTTTAATAATCTTATCCATTGTACTTTTTTTTGCCTCATGCAAAAAAGAAAATTCCACACCAGCTACAACAACTAATGCAGCCGCTGTAGCAGCTTTACAGGCCGTCTCCGTGGGCGTAAGCACTACAACACCAGCAGATTCCATTTATGTTATTGGCACCTGTTCGCGCGATCACCATTTAGATTCTATCTCAGCCGGAAGCCTTCCTTCGGGAATTGCAACTTACCTCTCAACAAATTATGCAGGCTACACTTTTCAAAAAGCGTATACTGAT
>JBDTKB010000332.1:0-3120 GCA_039935555.1 Ginsengibacter sp.
CGTTTACTTCAAAGGCTTTAAGTGCATATTCATCATAAGCAGTCACAAAAATTACATGTGGCGCTCTTTCAACTTGCGTAAGCATATCAAAGCCGGATTTGCCGGGCATTTGTATGTCCAGGAAAACAAGATCCGGATTAAGGCTTTCTATTTTTTCTATGCCCTCATTAGCATTAGCTGCTTCACCAATCACTTCAACCTCCGGGAATTCAAGCAATAATTTCTTTAGTTCATTCCTGGCAAGGCGTTCATCATCTATAATGATTGCTTTTTGCATATGTTATGTTTTTTAAATTCTGTTGAAATTTTCTACAAGATAAATATAAAATGATCCGGAATTACGCCGATCATTTATTAAAAATATTAATACATTACGGGCATAATAATTTTTGCCTGCACTTCATTTCCACTGAACCTCTTTATCTGGAAATCAGCTTTGCCGTGGTATAAAAAGTGAAGCCTGTCGCGCGTGCTTTTCAAACCAAAACCTTCTGTAACCATCTCTTCGTCAAGCACACCTGAATTCTGCACAATTAACTCAAAATGGTTATCGGTAAATCTTGAAATAACCCTTACAACGCCGCCCTTTATTTTTTTACTAATTCCGTGTTTAATGGCATTTTCCACGAGCGTTTGCAACATCATTGGCGGCACGGGCTGTTCCAATGTATTTTCATCAATGTCCATTTCTATTTTTAATCTTTCTTCAAATCGCATATGCTCCAGCGCAAGATAATCTTTTACAATATCCAGTTCTTTATGTAAAGGAACCGTTTCCATTTTTTCTATCTGCATGCTGCTGCGCAAAATATTAGAAAGTTCGGTGATAGCCGTGCGCGCCCGCTGCGGATTTTCATCCACCAGCGCCCTTATACTGTTCAATGAATTAAAAATAAAATGCGGGTTGATATGTGATTTTATTGTGTTGAGTTCCAGCTCTTTTACCGTTTTTTCCAGGTTTATTTTATCCAATTCATCTTTCCGGTTTCGCTCCAGGTAATGCCAAACCATATACAATAAAAGCCAAAGGGCGATAATGATGAAAACAAAAGTTATTTCCCACCAAAACCTTGCCTGGTGCTGGTCTTCATACTGCCAGTTACCTTCCGTATTCCTGTACCAGCCAGTACTTCTTTTAATGTTTATGGCTGAGGCCAGGTTAAGTGAATCTTTTGGGTTATTCACCACGTTCGCATAATAATTGGTTCCTGCAAGTCCTAATGCTTTTTCTCTTGTAATAGCTAATTGTAAATCCTCTCTCTTTTCATATGCTACTATGGAATAACCCGTGGCTACGGCTGTTACCTTAGAACCATAATAACTCAGAAGCCCTGTAAGTATAACACTTACAATAAAAAGAACGATTACTTTATTCAATGAAAATTTTATCCATTGAATTTTTTTCAAGGTAAATCTTAAAGCGTGGGTAGCTAAAACGTTCCAGAAAAATTCTATAAAAAGGACCGCAAAGAAAATGGTGCGCTTATCGTTTGGTTTAAAGTAGGTATCATGGGCAAAAAGATATATAAAGAACAAATTAGCTGATGTCCATCCACCCCAGCCAAGGATTTGGCAAATCCAATAACGTACTGCTGTTTTACGCATCTGCAAATTTAATTTCTAATTAATTTCAGTTAAGCAATCTTTTTATTAATGGTGATATTGATTGGTGAAAGGTTGGCTTTTAAAAATCTAATAAATTGAATATAAATCTTTATTTCAATGCGGGGCTACAATAATTTTCGGTCAGTTACAATCGCGATAAAAGTTTAGTTTTACGGAGCTCATAAAGATAATAAATGGCCAATCAAAATTTAAATAAGGAAAAAGAATTATTGACGCCTGCGGATAAGGAGTTTGAAAATAATATAAGGCCGGCAATAATTGAAGAATTTAGCGGCCAAAGCCAGATAATTGAAAACTTGCGCATATTTATAAAGGCCGCAAAACAAAGAAATGAGGCGTTGGACCACATTCTTTTTCATGGGCCGCCCGGCCTTGGCAAAACGACGCTGAGCAGAATAGTTGCCAATGAACTTGAAGTAAATATTAAAGAAACAAGCGGACCCGTAATTGAAAAACCGGGTGATCTTGCCGGATTGCTAACTAATCTGGAACCAAACGATGTTTTGTTTATAGATGAGATCCACCGGTTGAGCAATGTGGTAGAAGAATATTTATATGCCGCGATGGAAGATTATCGCATTGACATTATGATTGATACCGGGCCTAATGCAAGAAGTGTTCAAATAAATTTAAACCCTTTCACTTTAATAGGCGCAACTACTAGAAGCGGGCTGTTAACGGCCCCATTGCTTTCGCGTTTCGGAATTAAATCAAGACTTGAATATTACAATGCCGAGACGTTGCAAAAAATAATTTTAAGGTCCGCCACTATTTTAAATACTAAAATAACTTCTGATGCGTCAAGAGAAATTGCCGGGAGAAGCCGTGGTACACCGAGAATAGCTAACGGGCTTTTGCGCCGTGTAAGAGATTTCGCGCAGGTTTTGTCAAATGGCATCATAGATCTTGCGATAACAGAACATGCTTTAAAGGCGTTGAATGTGGATGAATATGGCCTTGACGAAATGGACAACCGGATATTGAGCGTGATAATTGAAAAATTTAAAGGCGGCCCGGTTGGCATCACCACAATTGCCACTGCTGTAGGTGAAGAAACGGGAACATTGGAAGAAGTATACGAGCCATTTTTAATTCAGGAAGGATTTTTAATGCGCACTCCGCGAGGCCGGGAAGCCACGCCGAAAGCATATAAACACCTCGGCAAGCAACCTTATGGAAATACCAAAGGACCTAATTTATTTAATATTTAATTACCTGGGAAGTCGCGGCTATTGCATTAAGCACTTTGAAGTAAGAAAATAACGGGCTTTTTGTGAAGATCTGTTTCTTCATTTTTCCAGTCGGCAATTGTTTTAGTTTTCACCCATTCATTTGCAGAAGTAAGTTCCGACGCAATGCAAAGTTGAGTAGAAGGATTGCAAACTTTCAAAATTGTTTCCAGCATTTTATTATTTCGATATGGTGTTTCAATAAAAATTTGTGTGCACTCCGTTTTACCTGAATCTTCTTCAAGTTGTTTTAATTTTTTATGCC
>JBDTKB010000333.1:0-8952 GCA_039935555.1 Ginsengibacter sp.
CGTATTAATCGCTGACATTTGTAACGTATCGCTTATTGCAGAGCTGTCAAAGAATTTTTGTGCATCTGTGTCATAAGTAACTGTAACAGGGGTAACAACTGAATCTTTATTTTTTTTGCAGGAAATGAGAAAAGTAAATGCAGAAATAAGGGCAAATGATAGAAAGGCCTTCTTCATGTGTAATGTTTTTTTGGGTTAATCATTAGTTTACAATAACGCAGATGTAAACTTATTATTGCCAAAAAACTTAATAAGTTCCTGATTAGTATCAGAAAGTCTTTTTCATTTTTTAATAATTATGAAATAAAATCCATTTCAATTTTATAAAAGATAAAATCCTTTCCATTTTCAGACAACTCAACTATCTTTTTCTTTACATTTCTGCTTCTTTAATTTCGAAAAAATGTTGATTTCATTTTTAACTGATAAATGATAAGTTTTCCTGAATTTTATTGCTTTCAAGGCAGTTGATATAAAATTTATATAAATCAGTGTCTTCCACCTGCGAAAGGATATTTAATCAATAATTTTTTTTCCTATCTTTCCTTTATTAAAAATCCTAATAAATAAATTGATTTTTATATGGGATCTTCATCAATGATTGTATTAATTTTAGCTGGCCTCGCTTTTTCCTCCATTGCTATTCTTGTCGCGAAAATTGTCACAAAAGCTACAACTAACCCGCAAAAAGGAGAGCCTTACGAATGCGGAATTCCTACAAAGGGAACTACCTGGAAACAACTTAATGTCGGATATTACCTGTTCGCTTTAATATTTTTAATTTTTGATGTGGAACTGGTATTTCTATATCCGTGGGCTGTTGTGGCAAAACAAGTGGGATGGTTGGCTTTCATAGAAATCATTATTTTTTTCTTTATATTATTTATGGGATTTTTATACGCACATAAAAAGGGTGCCCTCAAATGGAAATAGTGCCTGAAACCAAAAAAGAATTTCCTGGGCAAATACATGAAACCCCCGGAGGCGGAATCGTTTTAAGCAAACTTGATGAAGTTGTTAACTGGGCACGTTCTAACTCCTTATGGCCTTTGACATTTGCTACCAGTTGCTGTGGAATAGAAATGATGTCGGTTGCTGCTGCTAAATACGATTTTTCAAGATTTGGTTTTGAAGTAGCAAGAGCGTCGCCAAGGCAGGCAGACGTAATTATTATTGCTGGAACTATCGTAAATAAAATGGGGCCAGTTTTAAAAAGATTGTACGACCAAATGGCCGACCCTAAATATGTAATTGCCATGGGTGCCTGCGCTATTAGTGGCGGTCCTTTTTTTTATAATACCTATTCAGTAGTTAAAGGCGCCGATCATATAATACCGGTAGATGTGTATGTTGCCGGCTGCCCGCCCAGGCCGGAAGCATTATTACATGCCTTAATAAGTTTGCAGCAAAAAATAAAAAGCGGGTTAACGAGAGAACAAATAAAGGAAGGTAAATAATAATCAATGGAGAACGAAGAGTTGAAAACCACTTTAACGGCGCTACTTCCGTCTGCAACATTTGAAGAAGGTGGCCAGTGGCTTGTTGTAAACATAGAGTCAAAAGATTGGTCAACCTTGGCGCAGCAATTCCGCAACGATTCAACCTTATTCTTCAATTACCTTTTTTGCCTAACCTGCATCGACTGGAAGACCCATCTCACGATGGTGTATTTTTTAACTTCCACAAAATTCCGCCACAATATAGAAGTGAAATCAAGGCTTGACAGAGATAACCCGGAAATAGAAACGGTTAGTAATATATGGAAAACAGCAGATTTTCTCGAAAGAGAAGTCTACGAAATGTTTGGGGTTAATTTTCTCAACCATCCGGATTTGCGGTTGCTGATATTGCCCGATGGATGGGAAGGAAAAAATCCGATGTTGAAAGATTTTGAAGACCCGGTAAATATGATCAGGTTATAGAAAAGGAAACCATTTCAGCGACAAATTTTGCAAGATGCATGATGCGCCTTAAATAAAAGATCCAATTATTACCCGCCCAATATTCGAAATTAAATTATGGTTGAAGAAATAGGCACAACAGAAGAGGGAGATATCATTATTAATGTGGGGCCACAACATCCCGCTACTCATGGGGTGCTTCATTTAGTAATTACATTAAATGGTGAAACTATAAAAAAGGTAGAACCTCATCTTGGGTTCATTCATCGCTCCATTGAAAAAATGTGCGAGAGTTTAACCTATCGCCAATTTATTTATGTTACCAGCCGAATGGATTATTTGTCGGCTCACATTAATAATCACGGTTGTGCTTTATGCATAGAAAAAGGTTTACAGGTAGAAGTTCCGCAGCGGGCACAGGTAATAAGAGTATTGATGGATGAACTCACCAGGATCGCATCGCATGAACTGTGGTGGGGCGCAATGGCCATGGACCTGGGCGCATTCACTCCGTTCTTCCATGCGTTTCGCGAAAGAGAAACCATCAATGATATTATGGAAGAAACCTGCGGCGCCCGATTAACTATGAACTATATGGTACCGGGCGGAGTTATGGCAGATTTGCATCCTAATTTTCACACAAGGGTAAAAGATTTCATAACTGGTTACAAATTAAAGATCGGTGAATATGCAGAAATGGTTACCAACAATATTATTTTTCAAAAAAGGATGAAAGGGATTGGGTATTTGTCAGCAGAGGATGCCATATCCTATGGCTGTAGCGGCCCAACAGCAAGGGGAAGCGGCGTTAGTTGTGACATTCGCAAACTATCTCCTTACGAGGTTTATAACAAATTGGAATTTGATGAAATTTTAGAAACCGCAGGAGATTCTCTCGCACGTTACATGGTTCGCATAAGAGAAATGAATGAATCTATAAAGATTGTAGAGCAACTGATTGAGAATATTCCCGAAGGAGATTTCCAGGCAAAAACAAAAGCAGTTATTAAATTACCTAAAGGAGAATTTTATTCAAAAGTAGAAACAGCGCGTGGAGAGTTTGGAGTGTTTATCGTGAGTGAAGGAGGTACAACACCTTATAGGATAAAATTTCGTTCGCCAGGGTTTTCGAATCTTTCTACATTAGATCATATGGCAAGAGGTAGTAAACTTGGCGACCTGGTAGCAATGATGGGAACGCTGGATTTGGTAATACCGGATATCGACAGGTAAATGTTGAATTGAAAATTTTAAATTTCAGATGACGTGAACTTTTTTAATTCAAAATTTATAATTCAGTATTCAAATTAATATAAATGTGGAGCTTCAGTAACATAGCGGATTCAATTCATAACTGGCTGACACTAACGTTTACGCCTACACTGGCAATTATTTTTGAAATGGTAATTGTTGGAATTTGTGTAATTACTTTATTCGCCATTTTAGGATTAGTATTGGTACTTATGGAACGAAAAGTTTCTGCATGGATGCAAATACGCCTCGGGCCAAACAGGGTTGGGCCGAAAGGAATGTTTCAATCGCTGGCAGACACTGTTAAATTATTAGTGAAGGAAGGGTTGACTCCCGCTGGTGCAGATAAATTTTTATTTAACCTTGCACCGTTTATAGCTTTGATAGTGGCGATGTTGCTAATGGCGCCACTTGCTTTTGCAAAGGATTTTCAAATGTGGGATTTGAACATTGGTGTATTATACGTGTCTGCAATTTCATCCGTTTCTGTTATCAGTATTTTAATGGCCGGCTGGTCCAGTAATAATAAATATTCATTGATGGGAGCTATGCGAAGTGGGGCACAAATCGTGAGTTATGAATTGTCGGCCGGGTTCTCCGTTCTCTCCGTTGTGGTGTTAGCAGGCAGTTTAAACTTAAATGTAATTATTCAATCGCAGGCCGATGGATGGTGGATATTTAAAGGACACATTCCTGTTATAATTTCTTTTATCATTTTTATAATAGCGGTAACTGCAGAAACCAACAGAGCGCCGTTCGACCTTGCTGAAGCAGAATCAGAACTAACAGCTGGTTTTCATACGGAATATTCAGGGATGAAATTTGCCCTATTTTTTTTAGCGGAGTATGTAAATGTTTTTATTGTTTGCGCAATCGGTGCAACTTTGTTTTTTGGTGGTTGGATGCCTTTTCATATTGGCCATTGGCAAGGATTTAATCATATAATGGATTTTATTCCTTCAAGCATTTGGTTTTTTGGGAAGACGTTCTTTTTAATATTCCTGATCATGTGGTTCAGGTGGACGTTTCCTAGATTGCGTATCGATCAGTTATTAAATCTTGAATGGAAATATTTATTGCCCATCAGTTTGTTTAATATTTTATTGGTGACGGCAATGGCAATTGCGGGATGGTATTTTTGAAAAGTTAGGAGTTGAAAGTGGAGAGTTCGGCGTTGCGATGCATTAAACTCTTAATTCTAAACTCAGAATTTTAAACTTGAAGGATGTTTATAACAAAATATTTAAAGGAAGTTTTTAATGCGGTAAAATCATTGCTTGTCGGGCTTAGGCGAACAGGATATTACTTTACGCATCATAAAGAAATTATTACCCAACAGTACCCGGATAACAGGGAAACATTGAACTTACCTGATCGCTTCAAAGGTGAAGTAGTGATGCCTCATGATGAAAACAATGAACATCGTTGCACCGGTTGTACTGCGTGTGAGCTGGCTTGCCCGAATGGAACTATTAAAGTGATTACTAAATTCGATATTACGCCTGATGGTAAAAAGAAGAAAGCCATTGATAAATTAGTATATCACCTGGAGTTGTGTACCATGTGTAATTTATGTGTTATCGCTTGTCCCTCTGATGCTATTGTGATGGCTCAAACTTTTGAGCATAGTGTTTTTGATCGTAGTGAATTAACCAAAATATTAAATAATCCCGGTTCTAAAATTATGGATGGATTAGAATAATGAGCGGATCAACTATTATATTTTATATGCTTGCCGCACTCACGTTAGTGAGCGGACTGTTAGCCGTTAGTACGCGACAAATATTCAGGGCGGCCGTCTTTTTATTATTTTCTTTAATAGGAGTTGCGGGTTTGTTTTTTTGGATGGAATATGAATTCATTGCTGCTGTACAAATTGTAGTGTATGTTGGCGGAATAACCGTGTTGATCATCTTCTCTATTTTCTTAACACAGCAGGCCGGCGAAAAAATGCCTAAACAAAAATTGGGAAGGCAAATATTTTCAGGCCTGGCAGCCTTCTGTGGTTTCGCTCTTACAATGTTGCAGGTATTCCAGCATTCTTTCATTGGCACTATTGCTCCACCGTTGGAGCCAAACGTTGCAAATATTGGCACACAAATGCTTGGCATAAATAAAAGCGGCTATGCGTTACCGTTTGAAGTGGTGAGTATGCTTCTATTGGCTGCGCTAATTGGGTGTATTGTAATTGCAATTAAGCCCGAGAAGTAAATAGCGAAAATCGAAAATAGCGTAACGATAATAAAGTGAAAAAATGTTGAAATAAGAAAATGCACATCAAAGAATAAAATATCAAGAATTTTATGTTTACACCGGGTCTATATCATATCTTACTGATAAGCACAGCGTTATTTTTTATTGGCGTTTATGGTTTTCTTACCAGGAGAAATTTGATCACGATGCTTATGAGTATTGAGTTGATATTGAATAGTGTCAATTTGAATTTTATTGCGTTTAATAAATATTTATGGCCCGATAAATTAGACGGTTTATTTTTTGCCATATTTATTATCGCAATTGCAGCAGCAGAAGCGGCAGTAGCAATTGCGATAATTATTAATTTATATAGAAGCCATCAATCAATTGATGTAGATAGTGCTGAAGAAATGAAATATTAAAAAACAACATCAAACTAAATGCTGAATGTGACGACTTGCGTTTTGCTGATTACTTTGCTCCCTCTTGGTGGGTTTTTAATTCTTGGATTATTTGGAAGAAAATATTTCAGGAAATCTTCAGGTATTATAGCAACAGTTTTATTATTAGCTGCAACTTTATTAGCCCTCTATACCGCGTATGGCTATTTTTTTGAGTTCGGTAAAGTCAATGGTATTTATGAAAAATTAATTCCGCTAAAACTTACGTGGCTTGAGTTTTCACCTGGGGTTTCAATCGATATGGGCATCTTGCTTGATCCGATCACCTGCATGATGCTTGTGGTAATAACATTTATTTCGTTGATGGTTCACATCTATAGTTTGGCATACATGAAAGGAGAAGAACGGTTTGCAACGTACTTTTCTTTTTTAGGCCTATTTACTTTTTCAATGCTCGCTTTGGTCATCTCTTCCAATATTTTTCAAATGTATATTTTTTGGGAATTGGTGGGAGTATCTTCTTTTTTATTAATTGGATTTTATTACGGTAAGCCCAGTGCTGTTGCTGCCTGCAAAAAAGCATTTATAGTTACACGCTTCGCCGATTTAGGATTTCTGATTGGGATATTAATGCTTTCATTTTATTCCGGCACTTTAGATTTTAATACGCTTATTGAAAGATTAACCGCACAGGGTTCCGCAGAATTAAGTGCCGCGGTTGGCTCATCGTTCATGGGCGTTTCGGCCATAACATGGGCCATGGGGTTAGTTTTTATCGGCGCAGCCGGAAAGAGCGCAATGTTTCCTCTGCAGATATGGTTGCCTGATGCGATGGAAGGACCTACGCCTGTTTCCGCTTTAATACATGCCGCAACTATGGTGGTGGCAGGAGTTTTTTTAGTGGCTAGATTATTCCCGGTTTTTGCTTTATCAGCTCCGGAAACTTTGCAATTAGTAGCCTATGTGGGCGCCGTCTCTGCTTTGTTGGCTGCAATAATTGCGTGTACGCAAACGGATATAAAAAGAGTGCTTGCATTTTCTACCATATCACAAATAGGCTATATGATGTTTGCATTGGGCCTATCAAAATATGGGGGCGAAAGTGGATTGGGTTACACGGCGTCTATGTTTCATTTATTTACGCACGCCATGTTTAAAGCCTTGTTGTTTTTAGGAGCAGGATCGGTAATTCATTTTATTCACAGCAATGAAATGAAAGATATGGGCGGTTTAAGAAAGTATTTACCGGTAACGCATATTACTTTTTTAATAGCGTGTTTATCTATTTCCGGCATTCCCCCATTCGCCGGATTTTTTAGTAAAGAAGAAATATTGTTGGCTGCTTATCAAAGCAATAAAATCATTTATTGCTTTGGATTATTTACTTCGGGACTCACTGCTTTTTATATGTTCCGTTTGTACTTTGGAATTTTTTGGAGCAAGTCTCCCTCTTTGAAGCCGCAGGCGGGGATTGAGGATCATGCTCACGACGAAGGTGGATTCGCAATGGTATTTCCATTGATTTTATTAGGAATTGGAGCCGCTTTAGCTGGCTTTATTCCTTTTGGAAATTTTGTGACTTCTGATGGATCAGCGTTTGAATCGCCCGTTCATTTAAATATGGCGATTGCTCCCGTGGCTTTTGGATTAATAGGAATTTTTTCAGCGATGTGGTTGTATAAAACACAAAATGCTAAACCGCGTAAAATTGCAGCATCGATCGGTGGATTATACAAAATGGCCTATCATAAATTTTATTTTGATGAAATATATCTTTTCATTACCAGGAGAATAATTTTTAACCTCGTAGCAAAACCGGCAGCATGGATTGATAAAAATTTAGTTGATGGTTTGATGAACGGTACGGGTAATATGACGATGTTTATTTCAAAAAAAATTAAAGGGTTGCAATCGGGGAAAGTACAGCAATACGCAGCATACTTTTTAGTGGCTGCAATTGCGATGGCAGCGTTGTTTATTTATTGGTGGAAGTAAAATATTTTAAACCGATTACAAAAACAAAAAAATTGAATCAGGCATTTTTATAATTAAAAACTAATGAATCTCTCCTTACTGATATTGGTGCCAATAATCACTGCAATTGCGGTGTTATTGATGCGTAGCCAACAACAGGTAAAGTGGCTTGCTTTGTTGGGTACTACGGTTCAGCTTGTATTGGTATTTGTGCTTCTCTTCGCTTACAGAAACGAAGTAGCTTCGGGTAATTCAGAACAATTTCTATTTCAGCAACAATATGATTGGTTTCCATCCTGGCACATAAGTTTTCATTTAGGCGTCGATGGCATTTCTATTGCCATGATTTTGCTAACGGCATTTGTTGTAATCGCAGGAGTATTGGTTTCTTGGAATATAGAAAAGATGACCAAAGAGTTTTATTTCCTTCTTATTTTACTCAGCATTGGCGCTTACGGTTTCTTCCTTTCGCTCGATCTTTTCATACTATTTTTCTTTTTAGAAATCGCCGTAATACCAAAATATCTATTGATTGGCATTTGGGGTAGCGGAAAAAAAGAATATAGCGCGAATAAACTTGTGATGATGCTGATGGGCGGCTCGGCGTTAGTTTTGGTAGGATTGCTTGGGTTATATTTTAGCGATGCAGAGAAAACTTTTGATCTGATAAAATTGTCTCATTTGAATATTCCCGTTCATATTCAAATGATTTGTTTTCCACTGTTATTTGTTGGCTTTGGAGTATTCACTGCCTTATTCCCTTTTCATACCTGGGTACCTGATGGACATTCATCGGCACCAACCGCAGGTTCGATGTTTTTAGCAGGCATATCAATGAAGCTTGGTGGGTATGGTTGCCTGCGTGTAGCCGCCTACGTTATGCCGGAAGGCGCTAAAGAATATGCCGACATCATTATTATACTTTCCACTATTGCCATTTTATATGGAGCTTTTGCGACAATGATGCAAAAGGACCTGAAATATATGAATGCTTATTCATCAATTAGCCATGTCGGTTTTGTTTTATTTGGTATCGGTATGCTAACCAAAACAGCCATTGCCGGCGCAGTTATACAAATGATAAGTCATGGTTTAATGACAGCACTTTTTTTCGCTGTAATCGGAATGGTTTACGAACGTACCCACACAAGGCAGGTAGATGAGATGGGCGGTTTATTAAAAGTTATGCCCTTCATCACTACGGTTTTATTTATTGTAGGATTGTGTTC
>JBDTKB010000334.1:0-3511 GCA_039935555.1 Ginsengibacter sp.
ATATTTTCCATACTCTCCGAGTAAGAATGATTCAATAATGCATCAAGAACATTTCTCGTTTTACTGCAAAGCGGCAGTGATTTTGAAAATGAAGAAGTATGACTGAAGTTTAAGATGTTTTCAGAAAAAGAACTCGTTTTTATTTCCTTTACAAACTGCGAGAGATGATCGGCATTAAAGCGAAAGGTGGCAACATCAACGGTATCAACTTTTTCGGGGCAATGATGTGATTGCGCACTCATACAAAAATTACATTCTCCTTCATTTTTTTGACAATATTTGTTGCCCGAAACACAAAAAACTAATTCAAGATAATTTTCCTTAGCATCACCTGTTTTGTAATTGTACACCATCATACCGGTATCATCAAAATTCAACTGAGGCAATTTTCTATACCGATTAATTACATATTGTACCGTTCCGGGAATTACCTGGGTTTTCTGGTGCAGCAACTCAATATCTTCCTGCATTACCGGGTGATTTAATGCAACAGACAATATGTTTTGTGGATATTCCATTTTTGAATGGGTGCAAAGATAAAGAACTTTGGAGTCTGTTTTTTAAAGTAAGCAATATGGAATTACTTAGAGATTTTCGATTATCCACATTATCCTAAACTCAGTGGAAAAAAGCTACTTTTAGTACACAATCAAATGCTTATTTTAGGTACATTATTCGTACCTTTGCACGATTATATTTTTTTACGCTTTACAGCGATTTTTTATCCCTTAATATGACATCAGAAATAGCAGAAGTAATTACCCCAAAATTAGACAGTTACGGGGCCGACAGTATACAAGTACTTGAAGGACTTGAAGCTGTTAGAAAGCGGCCGGCAATGTACATTGGAGATGTTGGTAATAAAGGCCTTCACCATCTTGTTTATGAGGTGGTTGATAACTCAATTGACGAAGCGCTCGCAGGTTACTGTAGTAATATTGAAGTTACCATAAATGAAGATAATTCCATCACTGTAAAAGATGATGGGCGCGGCATTCCTACGGGCATTATGACGAAGGAAAAAAGGAGTGCGCTTGAAGTGGTAATGACGGTATTACATGCGGGAGGAAAATTCGATAAAAATACCTACAAAGTTAGTGGTGGTTTACATGGCGTTGGTGTGAGTTGCGTAAATGCCTTAAGCATAAAGTTTCACGTTACAGTTAACCGGGATGGTAAAGTATTTGAGCAGGAATATGTAAAAGGGATTCCGCAATATAAAGTGCGTGAAATAGGCGAAAGCTCTACAACGGGCACAGAAATTAAGTTCTTACCTGATTCATCCATTTTCATTGTTTCAGAATATAACAGAGAGATCCTCGAAGGAAGATTAAGAGAGCTTTCTTTCTTAAATAAAAAAATCAAGATCGTGCTTAATGATCTTCGGGAAAAAGATGACGACGGAAAAACCTACACAAAAACTTTTTATAGTGAAGGTGGAATTACTGAATTTGTTGAACTGATAGACAAAAATGGTAACCGGCAACCCTTGCTTCCAACGGTAATATATTGTGATGGTCATGATGCAGCGAGCAACGTGGCGGTGGAAGTTGCCATGATCTATAATACGGGTTACCAGGAACATTTATTTAGTTATGTAAACAATATTAACACCATTGAAGGGGGCACGCATGTATCAGGCTTCAGACGGTCTATTACCCGTGTATTTAAAAGTTATGGTGAAAAAGAAGGCATGTTTGAAAAGGCCAAAGTGGAAATTGAAGGAGATGATTTTCGTGAAGGCCTGAGCGCTGTAATATCGATAAAAGTTCCCGAGCCGCAGTTTGAAGGACAAACTAAAACCAAGCTTGGAAATAACGAAGTGATGGGCGTAGTTGATTCTACACTCAGCAAAGTATTGATCGCCTATTTGGAAGAAAATCCAAGAGATGCAAAAACTATTATTCAAAAAGTTATATTAGCAGCGCAGGCAAGAGCAGCGGCAAAAAAAGCGCGTGAAATGGTGCAGCGCAAAAGTGTACTCACCGGAGGTGGTTTACCGGGTAAATTGGCCGATTGCAGCGATAAAGATCCATTCAGATGCGAATTGTTTTTAGTGGAAGGAGACTCGGCAGGTGGCACCGCAAAGCAAGGCCGCGATAGAAGCTACCAGGCCATTTTGCCTTTGCGGGGAAAAATTTTAAATGTGGAAAAGGCCATGGAACACCGCATTTACGATAATGAAGAAATAAGAAATATGTTCACGGCGCTTGGCGTGAAAATAGGAACTGTTGAAGATCCCAAAGCCCTTGACATTACCAAACTTCGTTATCACAAGTTAATTATTATGACGGATGCTGATGTGGATGGCAGCCACATTGCAACACTGATTCTAACATTTGTTTTTCGCTATATGAAGGAACTTGTTGAGCAGGGATATGTTTACATTGCACAACCGCCATTATATCTATTAAAAAAGGGAAAAGAGCAGGCATATGCCTGGAATGACGACGAACGAAAGGCCTGGATTGCACAAGTCGCCGGCGGAAAAGAAGATTCAGTTCACATTCAACGCTATAAAGGACTTGGAGAAATGAATTCTGAACAGCTTTGGGAAACCACGATGAATCCTGCAACGCGTACATTAAAATTGGTAACAATCGATAGCGCAGCAGAGGCAGATCGGGTGTTTAGCATGTTAATGGGCGACGAAGTTCCTCCTCGCAGAGAATTTATTGAAACCCACGCCAAGTATGCAAGGCTTGATGTTTAAATCTATTTTAGGCCTGTAATATTTTACAAAGCTTTTTCAAAATGAAGAAGCTTTTTTTATTTAACGGAATTGTAAAAAAAATTTCTATTTAACTATCCTACAAACTATAAACTTCCATTTCAAAATGAGCGGCGTAATATTGCATTCAATTTAATCTTACGTACTAAAAATTCTTTTCATGAAATGTTATTTCAGGAAAATCCTGGTTGCGATTTTATTGATTTGCGCATTATCTTCCAAGGCCCAGATCGATTATCCAACATTTAAAAGCGAGACCGTAATTAACCCTGCAGATAGCGGGCAACTCTCTTTTAATCTGTACAACCTTAATTATATTAATAATACGGAATGGTTTGGAAATATTCCCTTGAGTGGCACTTTATTTGGCTACCAAATTATTCCTGAAATTGAATACCAAATCTCTCCGAAACTTATTGTTAAGGGCGGATTATATCTTCAGAAAGAATTCGGAAGGCCACATTACACCAGCGTCGATCCTACTTTTACGGTAAAATATAGAACAAAACATGCGTCATTTTTAATTGGCACGCTGGAAGGCAATAACAACCATCAATATATTGAACCGATCTATGATTATAAATTGATTATTAATGAAAGATTGGAAAATGGGTTTCAGTTTAAAGTGGATACAAAACCTTACTCCCACGACTTCTTTATTAACTGGAGAGTAGCAATACACCCCGGCGACCCGTTTAAAGAGCAATTTGACATTGGTTACGTTTCAAAAATTAATCTCATCAACGCGGGGAAAATTAATCTTTCCATTCCCGTTCAATT
>JBDTKB010000335.1:0-7876 GCA_039935555.1 Ginsengibacter sp.
CAATCCCGTGTAATATTTTGAATTTTTTATTTATTAATGTTAGCGGGCTATTAAATAAAACTTGTGGCTTTTCTTATACATAAATCATTCAAGATTGTTTTAAAGCTGTAAAAGTTTGCTTTAAATAGTCCATTTTCAAATCAAAAAATCCATGGCAGGAATTTTGGTATTCTTGTTTCAATTTTCCTTTTATATGTAAATGAATTTATTTGTAAAAGTTTTAGAATTAAGGTGATTTTTTGCTTTTAAACAATTTGCGTGTTCCATTTAAAATAAAAAATAGTTTGGCAATGAAAAATAAAACTCATGAAGCAACAATGCTGGGGGCTTTTGGTGCAGCCATAGGCAAAGGATTAATTGCTGGGCTGGCAGGCACGATCGCGATGACGATTTCTCAAAAAATTGAAATGAAAATTACTAAGAGAAAGCCGAGCACAGCACCTGCAGATGCTGTAAAAAAGGCGTTGCACATCGCACCGGATAAAGCACATAAAGAAGCCTTTAGTGATGGGGTTCATTATACTTATGGCACTTCCTGGGGTGTGGTTCGCGGCTTGCTTTCCCTAGCCGGCCTCTCTGGGTTTGCAGCTACTTCTTTGCACATGGCCGCACTTTGGGGTACAGCTATCACCATTGAGCCCAAGCTGGGTATTGCACCTCCTGTTGATGAATGGAAACCGAAAGATATTGGCGTGGATATTTTTCATCACCTTGTATATGTAATCGTGGCAGGAATTGTGTTTGATGCCATTGATTAATCTATGCTTTACCATAGTATTTATTTACCTTTAAGGTAATAAAAACTTTTGCTATGCCTTGTACTTTCAATTTAGCATTACCCGTAGCTATTGGTTGCGATCATGCAGGTTTTGAATTAAAAGAAGACATCATTTCTTTTCTTGATGGAAAAGATGTTACGTGGAAAGATTTTGGTACGTTTTCCACAGATTCCGTTGACTATCCTGATTTTGCACACCCGGTTGCGTATGCGGTAGAAAATAAAGAAGCCTCATTTGGAATATTGATCTGTGGAAGTGCCAATGGCGTCGCAATTACCGCAAACAAACATCAAAATATAAGAGCCGCAGTTTGCTGGGAAGAAGAAATTTCGGAACTCGCCCGCAAACATAATAATGCAAATGTTATTTGTGTGCCGGCACGCTTTGTAAGGGAAGGACTTGTAGAAAAAATGATTGAAATATTCATGCACACCGATTTTGAAGGAGGTCGCCACAGAACCCGCGTTGAAAAAATTGCCCTTGCTGCTTCTCAACATGCTTAATAAAAAATTTTTTAGTTAGATAAGTGTGAAGCTAATTGTAGATGTCAAAAGCCCTAATGAAAAGTATTTTTCTCTTCATCACTTCTATTTTATTTTTTTTATCTCCAACATTTTCCCAAACCGATCCGGCTTTAAAATATGCTGAATCAATTACAGAAAAAGGCCTGAAAGAACAACTCACTATTGTTGCTTCTGCAGAAATGGAAGGCCGCGAAACAGGCACTGAAGGACAACGAAAAGCGGCAGCTTATATTGAAAGTCAATTCAAAAAAACGGGACTTTTGTCTCCTCCTTCTATTTATGATTTCCAACAATATTATCCATTAAATAAAGACACGCTAATTCCAAAAACACTAAAGATTGGGGAAAAATCTTACAGGTTTGGAATTGAATATATTATAACGCCAGGCACAGAAAGTGTTAAGCAATACAAATCAAAAAAAATAATCTTTGCGGGCTATGGCATTGCCGATAAAAATTATGATGATTATGCAGGCAAAGATGTAAAAGATAAAATTGTAGCCATTTTTTCCGACGAGCCTAAAAATAATGCGGGGTATTTAATTACTGGAAATGATACACCATCATCATGGGGGAAAAGCCTGAATAAAAAAGCAATCCTCGCGATGCAAAAAGGCGCCGTTGCTTTATTACTTATTGATCCAAATAATGAGGCCTTGTCCGGGCCGGCAATTTCAAATTCAAAAAATTCTACCATAAATTATCCAAGGGAAAAAAATTCTAACAAGGAGAAAGTGCCGGTAGTAAGTATTAGTCATGCGGTAGTTGAAAATATTTTTGGCAACAAAATTTCTGCTGAAATAATTGATGCGGCAAAAGCTGGCAAATCACTTAAAGAATTTTTAATTGAAAAAGATATTAAAACCAAATTAGTTTTCAAGAAAAAAACCATAGTTACAAAGGCGAGTAATGTAATTGGCTTCATAGAAGGTACCGACAAAAAAAGTGAGTATGTTTTTATCACCGCACATTATGATCATCTTGGTAAAAAAGGCCCGGTTATTTTTTATGGAGCCGACGATGATGGAAGTGGAACGGTGAGCGTAATTGAAATGGCGAAAGCCTTTGCGAAAGCAAAGGAGGATGGTTTTGGCCCCAGAAGGTCAATAGTTTTTATGACCGTTAGTGGGGAAGAAAAAGGTTTATGGGGATCAGAATATTATTCTGATCATCCTGTCTTTCCTTTAGACAGCACTTCTATTGACCTGAATACAGATATGGTTGGCCGCGTTGACCCTGGAAGAAATTATGGAGATAGCATGAACTATGTATATGTGATCGGTGATGATAAATTAAGCAGTGAATTGAATGCTATCAGCAAATCGGTAAATAAGAAATATGAACATCTTGAGCTCGATGAAAAATTTAATGCGCCCGATGATCCTTTAAGAATTTACTACCGGAGTGATCATTATAACTTTGCAAAAAAAGGGGTACCTATATTATTTTATTTCGATGGTATTCATAAGGATTATCACAAGCCAACAGATACCTTGGATAAAATAAATTTTGATCTCATGGAAAAAAGAGTGCGGCTCATTTTTTTAACAGCGTGGGAAATGGCCAACAGGCAAAATATGGTGAAACGAGACCTTGGCATACCAAAAGAATAAAAGTTAATCCGCTAACTTTTTATTTCCTAAAAATTCCTTTACAACAGTGCCGTTAATAATCAAATACTATTTTCACCTTCAAATTTTTCCCCGTAAAAAATCTTTATATTTAATTCTCCTATTGAATTATTCCTAAATATAAATAGTCTCGATGCGAATTTAATTTGTGTGATGTGATATGTTAGTTTGTTTCTGTGCAAAACATTACTGGCGTTACGTGCAGAATTTTATATAATTATTTTTAGTAAAAAGTACATGGTCAAAAAAGCTAATCGTTTAGTTGATAAATACCGGATTTAAAAAAAGACCAAAATAAAATTTTGCTTTGATCTATGGATAACGAAACAGGGTTAATTACTGACAAATCGAAAATTCCTTTAAGCAGGGTGCTGGGCTTAACTACGGGAATATTAATAGTCGCCAGTAACATTATCGGCTCTGGTGTATTTAAGAAAGTAGCACCGATGTCAGCGCTCTTGATGAATAAAAACTATATCCTTCTGGCGTGGGCCCTCGCAGGTGTTATCTCTATATTCGGAGCTTTCACCATGGCTGGCATGGCAACAACTACAACGGAATCGGGTGGGATTTATGAATACCTGCGATTAAGTTTCGGAAACTTGTTTTCATTTTTATTTGGATGGGCATCGTTTTTAATTATAGGCAGTGGAGGAATAGCCGCAATTGCATACATCTTTTCTCAATCTGTTAATTCCATTATTCCTTTACACGATCCTTTTCAACGGTGGCAGCATCTCTCCATCGGGAATTACCTGTTTCCATTTGAAAGTTCCGGAATAAAAATACTCGCCATTGCCGCTATTTTTCTTTTGACCTGGATCAATATTTTCGGAGCAAAGAAAGCAGGAAGACTTAATAACATAATTACAGCAGCAAAAATTATCGGCATCATAATTTTGATCATTATGGGTTTATCATACCATGGTTTGCCGAATGATGAAAATACTATTAACACGGCGACAGCTACCAATCATAGTTTATTAAGTGCGATTATAGTGGCAATGCTTAGCGCATTTTGGGCTTATGACGGGTGGTATTGTATTGGATTTATCTCCGGAGAAATTAAAAATCCCAAAAGAAATATTCCTTTATCTATTATAACAGGCATTGGCATTTCGATGGCTTTGTACCTGTTATTGAACGATGCATTTATGAATGTTATACCGGTTTCTGCTTTGGCAAAAATAGACCAAAACAGCATCGCAGGCCTTGAAGTAGCAAAAGTACTTTTTGGAAATTTCGGGGCCATATTCATTTCGGTACTTATCGCGGTAAGTACTTTTGGAACGCTAAATGCAAATGTAATTGCCTATCCAAGATTATATTACCGAATGGCGCAGGAAAAGTTCTTTCCAAAAAATGCTGCTAAGGTTCACCCTCATTACCGCACACCTTATGTTGCGCTAATATATTCTGGTGTGTGGAGTAGTGTCATGGTTATTTCAGGCACATTTGATATGCTCACAGATTTGTTAGTACTTGTAGAATTTGTATTTTTCGCATTGCTTGGATGGGGATTAATAAAAATGAAACGAGAGGGGAAAATTAGCGCAAAACTTATTGCCTATCCGCTCTCGCCCATAATTTTAATATTATTTTCTATAGGGCTGATAATTAATACCTGTATACAACTTCCCGTACAATCTATTGGCGGCCTGGTATTTACACTATGCGGCATTCCCGTTTATTATTATTATAAGAAAAAAAATGTGCAGGAACAATCAACTAAAATCTAATGGAGTATATAACGTATAGGGATACACGCAAAAATAATCAACTGACTATAAAATAAAAAAGCCGTTTCAAAATATTTGAAACGGCCTGCTAAAAATTATTTATTAATTATTGATGATCGTTGTGATCGCCATGGCCACCACCATTTCCTCTGCCATGTTCTCCATTGTCATGGCCTCCTCCATTTCCCCTGTCTTGGTTCCCACGATCACCCCTGTCTCTTACCTGTCCGCCGTTGCCGTGTCCTTCAATAATGCGTTCATTGCCTCTACCACCATTTCCTCTTTCGATGACTCTGTGGTCGTCATCATGTCGTTCTCTGCCTCTCCAATACCGCTCGTCACGGCTATCGCGGATTATTTCCTGGCGACGGCCACGATATGCATAATAATGTGAATGATAATAAGAATTACGCAACCATGGATTACGATCGTTTATCACAACTTTGTATGAATTGTAAAGATCATAACGGCCATATCTTCCTGGTAAGGAAGGAGCGAAGTTCCACCTGCCGTATTGATAATAAACAAAAACGCCGCGATTTACATCATAATAAACATCAAGGTCTGGTAAATAATAATAATTTACATAATCGTAACCGGTCGGTCCCCATACAGGTTGGCGGCCAATATTAAGTTGGACACTTAGCTGGGCGTCAGCTTTAAAACAAAACGCGCCAAGGAAAAGTGCTGAAATAAGAAGAAATTTTTTCATCGTTTGATTTTTAAGTGTTTATACTACTACTAATAAGATGCCATTTTTTTTGATTACCCGTGCGAAAATTACTCTTCACGCTTTATTTGACAGGCGACCTGAAAGGTGGTTTAACGAAGCTATATACAATAACGTAATGTTAACAGCACCTATTGCATTTGTCTATTGCTATTACATTAAACTCTCACATGCCATTTGGATAATTCACATGATTGCATGAAAAGAAAAAAAATCATTAAAATTTAATTGAAAAGTAAAAATTATTATTCCAAAATTTAACGTTCTCAATTCATTTGTTTAAGCAACTCATAAAGAATGAATTGCCATAATTTGTAATTCATGACTCTTATGCATTTCTTTTTGGATTACATTTATTTATAAAAAGAAATACATACTGTATTTGTTTTCAATTTATATTTTCTATAAAAAATATGCCAGTAAAAAAACCCAGGGCAAGAGACTTAGGAATTCCTTTTGAAGGTAAACCAGGGAAGAATAATGCAATTACAGATGTTGCAGGTGTTGAAGTTGGCTATACAACTATAATTGAAGGCGATGGAGAACTAAAAAAAGGAACGGGCCCAATAAGAACTGGCGTAACCGCAATTTTTACCGGAGGCAGAAGTTATAATCCTGTTTTTGCAAATTGGTTTTCACTTAATGGAAATGGGGATATGACAGGCACGCACTGGATAACTGAATCCGGGTTTTTAGAAACACCTATAATGATAACAAATACAAGCAGCGTAGGCACCGTGCGTGATGCCACCCTTGCATGGATGGATAAAAATAAATACTATGACACGCAACAGAATAATTTCTGGTACTCGTACCCGGTAGTTGCGGAAACATGGGATGGAATTCTAAATGATATCAATGGTTTTCACATAAAACCGGAACATGTATGGCAAGCATTGGAAAATGCAAAATCCGGCCCAATTGAAGAAGGAAGCGTTGGTGGCGGTACCGGAATGATTTGTCATGAATTCAAAGGCGGCACCGGAACCTCATCACGATTGGTTGATAAAAATGCAGGTAGCTATACGGTTGGCGTTTTAGTTCAGGCAAATTACGGTACCCGAAAACAGCTCGTTATTGCAGGCACACCTCTTGGTGATGAATTAGTGAATAGCTTTCCACTTGTGATTAATGATAAGGCTGTTACCTCTGCGAGAAACAATACCGGCATGTTAGAAACAGGATCTATTATTGTGGTGGTTGCAACGGATGCCCCTTTGTTACCGCATCAATTAAAGCGTTTAGCCCAAAGAGTTAGTTTTGGCATTGGAAAAGTTGGTGGAATTGGAGGGAATGGTTCAGGTGATATTTTTATAGCTTTTTCAACAGCTAATAAAATGGCTTTTAGCAGAAAAAAAGAAACCAGTATCAACATGTTCTCTAATGATATGATGAACGATTTATTTGCAGCAACCATTGAAGCTACTGAGGAAGCGATTATAAATGCACTCGTTGCGGGGCGCACTATGAAAGGTATTAATGATAACACGGTTCCGGGACTTCCACATAAAGCCGTAATAAAGATTTTGAATAAGTACAATCGAATACATTAATTTATTCTTCCGTTTCCAGCCTTCACATGAAAAGCAAAAATTATAGCAAAAGATTTAACGAATGCCGCTAAAATTGATTGATGTCAATCGCCAGTCCTTCATTAATTAAATTAAATAGATCGATCCTGAGAAACAATAAAAATAAAATAGCATCGGGTGAAAAGCTGTAACCTCTTGGCCGTCCAATTGAGAGACCTCTGCGATTCAATTCGGCACTTTCTTCAATATTCAAATCAGATATTTTTCTCAATAATAATTTAGCTGACTGTTGCTCTCCGAAATTTAGTTCAAGCGTTTCCCCACTTTGCGATCGAATGAAATATGATTGTTCGTGAACGCCGGTTAACTCGCCTTTATCCGTGGCACAACCTAAATACAAATGCAGGTATTCCTTCATTTCCATTACATCAAATTTATTACTATTTTCCAGAGCTAAGCGCTACTTTAATTCCAAGCCCTATCAATATAATACCCGTAATCTTTTCCTGTACCCTCCAAAATTTTTGGTTATTCTTTATGAAGTTTCGTGTTCTGCCAATCAATAATGCAACAATTATAAGAATAAGTGTTCCCTGTAAATCAAACCATAGGCCAAGGCTAAATAGTTGCAACTTGTATAATGGTGTTCCGATGTGAATAAATTGCGGTAGAAACGATAAAAAAAATAAGGCAACTTTTGGATTTAATACGTTCGTAATGATGCCTTGCTTAAACAACTGCCATTTACTTACAGCAGGCAAACGCTCCACCTCCGGATTCAAATTTGATTTACTTACTAATGCTTTTATTCCGAGGTAAATTAAATAGCCCGCACCAATAAATTTTATCATTTGAAAAAGAAAAACCGATTTCATTATGATTATTGAAAGGCCAAATACCGCGGCGATAATGTGTACAAAGCACCCGATAAAAACGCCAAG
>JBDTKB010000336.1:0-2680 GCA_039935555.1 Ginsengibacter sp.
GCGCCGCAAGTGTTGAATCTGTTTTGGATGTTTTTGCAGTATCTGTTTTAGCAATTAAGTTCGCCTGGTTTTGGTCCCCTGCCGAATCTGTTCTTGATTTTATAACTGCAGTATTTTCATTTCCCAGGGAATCTTCTTTTGCTATAACGACCAGGTCCTTCTTTAAGGCCGGCGTATCATTGTCTGCAATAATCGCAACAGGTTTTTCTGGTTCATATTTTTGCAGTATGGTAGAATCCTTTACAACATTGGCCAGCATTTTTGAAAACGGATCGTTCTGCAAATTTTGTGATTGTGCCGGCGTGTTGACAGTGTTGCCACCAGTCCCCATCAAAATATTATAATTCCCTATATTGAAAAGGCCCCAGCCTTTTTCATTAAAGTTTTTTAGAAGAAACCCTTCATTTTTATTATTAATGGAAATTTGAAAACTTTCTTCAGCAAATTCGTTTTTAGGAAACCCTACACTCAAGTGATAATCTCCATCTGTTAATTGCGCAAGAATTAAATAACCAGCGGTAGAACTGCTATAAACCTTATTATTAAATTTTACGTAAAAGGATTGTCCATTTTCGGTTTGCAGATACACAAAATGAACTTGCTGCGATTTTGCAGAAAGCCCACATATACAAATAAAAATTACCGCAACGAAACGTTTTATAGAGCGAAGAAACATATTCAGCAAATCTATTTAATAAAACAACAATTTTTACCATCTGTATAAAATTTGGTTTCTTTTGACATTTACACACTTACTTTTGCCCCCTAAAAAAATCTTATGAAGAAAATTTTGTTCGCAGTTTTATTGGCTGGCTTTTTTGGAAGCGTTGCAGCGCAGGATGAAGATGAATCCCAGGACACAGCCTGGAAGCACGAATACCGGGCAACTGCAACAAGAATAAACGATCTCGTTCATACGAAGCTTGAAGTAAGTTTTGATTATGATAAAGCCTGGATGTATGGAAAAGAGTGGGTGACGCTTCATCCACATTTCTATTCAACTGATTCCCTGACATTAGATGCTAAAGGAATGGAAATAAAAGAAATTGCTTTAATTAAAGGCACGTCGAAAATTCCACTTAAATATTCTTACGATAGTGCTCAACTTAAAATTACATTAGATAAGATTTATAAGAGCGGGCAGGATTACACCATTTATATTAATTACGTTTCACGGCCGAATGATCTTAAAGAGAAGGGAAGTGATGCAATAACTGATGCTAAAGGATTGTATTTTATTAATCCTAAGGGAGAAGATAAAGACAAGCCTGTTGAAATATGGACGCAAGGCGAAACTGAGTCAAATAGCGCCTGGTTTCCTACTATAGATAAGCCGAATCAAAAATCAACTGAAGAAATCATCATGACCGTTCCGGCAAAATATGTAACGCTCAGTAACGGACTTCTTGTAAGTCAGAAAAAAAATGCTGATGGCACCAGAACTGACGATTGGAAAATGAATTTACCACACGCACCTTATTTATTTTTTATGGGCGTTGGCGATTATGTTATTGTAAAAGACCATTATAAAAATTTGCCCGTTGATTATTATGTTGAAAAGGAATATGCACCTGTAGCGAAAAAAATATTTGGTGAAACTCCTGCGATGATTGAGTTCTATGAAAAAATAACCGGAGTTAAATTTCCGTGGCCAAAGTACGACCAGATAGTTGGTAGAGATTACGTGAGTGGCGCCATGGAAAATACGACAGCAACATTACACCAGGAGAGTGCCTATCAAAATGCAAGGCAATTGGTAGATGGCAATAAGTGGGAAGACGTAATTGCTCACGAACTATTTCATCAATGGTTCGGCGATTTGGTAACAACGGAAAGTTGGAGCAATATCACCCTAAACGAATCATTTGCCGACTATAGTGAAACACTTTGGGAGAACTACCGGCATGGCGTAGACGCAGGTGATGAGCATATTGAAGAGAACAGGCAAACCTATCTTCAAAATCCCGCAGATGCCACAAAAAACCTCGTTAGATTTTACTATAAGGATAAAGAGGATGTATTCGACCAGGTGAGCTATCCAAAGGGTGGCGCTATCCTGCATATGCTTCATAATTATGTAGGAGATAGTGCATTTTTCAAATCATTAAATCTCTATTTAAATACTTATAAATTCAAGAGCGCCGAAGCGCAGGAATTAAGGCTTGCTTTTGAATCAGTTACCGGCCAGGATCTCAATTGGTTTTGGAATGAATGGTATTATGGAAGCGGCCAACCAGATCTTAATATTAATTATGACTATTCAAATAAGACAGCCCGTGTAATTATTGAGCAAACTCAAAAAACAGGTAAAATATTTAAGCTTCCTATTGCGATTGATGTGTACAGTGAAGGGGCAAATAAAAAAAGATACAACGTTTGGGTGCAGGATAAAATAGATACCTTTTATTTTCCCAGCGCTAATAAACCTTCTTTAATAAATGTAGATGCTGACAAGGTTCTGCTTGCGAAAAAAACAGATAATAAATCCGCAGAAGAATTTCAGCAACAATTTAAATATGCTCCTCTTTATTTGGATCGCAAAGAAGCGCTTCAATATTTTGCAGATAATAAACTTAGTAATCTGGCAATGGGATTGAGCGACAAATATCATGGCCTTAGGTTGTTTACTTTAGAGAAGATTGACGCTACAAAAGGGTATACGGTGCCAACAGTTGCAAGT
>JBDTKB010000337.1:0-5687 GCA_039935555.1 Ginsengibacter sp.
CTTTATTTTCCCAGCAAGTGTTTAAGCCATTTCCACAACATATTATTTATACTAAAGGCACTATTAAGCCAAACCATGTTTTGCAAAATGAGTTAGATAATGATGTTGATTCATTTTACAAGCAATGGAAAAAGAGATACATAAAAGATGATGCCGGCGAAGGACTATATTATGTTTCAGTTGAAGGAACGGTAAAACAAAACATATGTGTTTCTGAAGGCCAGGGTTATGGAATGATTATCGTTGCAATAATGGCTGGCGCCGATCCGTCAGCTCATGAAATTTATGATGGTCTTTTTCGTTTTTATAAATTACATCCAAGTGAAAATAGCCCACATCTAATGGCCTGGGCGCAAAAGAAAAACTTTGAAGACTACCAAAAAAGCTCGGCTACAGATGGCGATTTAGATATAGCTTATTCTTTATTATTGGCAGATGTGCAGTGGGGTAGTGGCGGCAATATCAACTATGGTAAAGAAGCGCAGCAAATGATAGAAGCCATTAAAAACCAGGAAATAAATTCACAGGTATTTTCAGTTGTTTTAAGTAACGCTGTAGAACAAACAAGCCGCGATTATTTTGATACGCGTTCCTCTGATTTTATGCCTGCACATTTTAAAGTTTTTTCAAAAATATCCGGGGACGAGGTTTGGCTTAAGGTGATTGACAACACTTACAAATTACTCAGTTCATTCCAGGAAAAATATAGCCCTGATGCGGGGTTACTGCCGGATTTTATCGAGCATTTGAATGACAGCCCTGAGCCGGCCCGCGCTATGTATTTAGAATCAAAATACGACGGTAGTTATAATTATAATGCCTGTCGCGATCCATGGCGAATTGCTACAGATTATCTTCTTTACGGTGATAAGCGCGCAAAAGTTATAGTAGAAAAAATAAACAAGTGGATATACGAAAAGTCCGGAGGTAATCCTGCAAACATTTGCTCCGGTTATACTTTGGAAGGGGATGTAATTCGTGGTCGCAAATATGAAGCGATGAACTTTATCGCGCCGCTTGCCGTTTCCGCTATGGTTGATAAAAAAAATCAGCAATGGGTTAATAAATTATGGAACTATATTATTGGAGTTGGTATTGATGACTCCGATTATTTTGGTAATACAATTAAGATGTTCAACATTATTATTTTGTCGGGTAATTATTGGGATCCTCTGCAAAAGAATTATCGATAAAATATGAAGGCGGAAACGCCTTTTTAATGAAACCTAATTATTTTTCGATTTATTTTGATGAGCAATCAAATTATCAGCAATGTGGTTAGGAATAAAAACCGTAAAGGTTGTACCCACTAAAAGTGTCGAATCAATTTTAATCGTACCTCCTAATTTTTCCGCAGCTTCTTTCACGATATATAATCCAAGTCCCGAACCTTTAGTATTGTTATCAACCTGGTAAAACATAGTGAAAATATGTGCAAGGTCTTTTTGGCTGATGCCTGAACCATTGTCAATTATTTTTATTGTCGCTTCTACATTGTTTGAATTGATCTCCACTCTTAAATAAGGTTTCGTTTTTTCTTTATCGTGATATTTCAGGGCATTGGAAATAAGGTTATATAAAATCATGTTCAGTCTTACTTTATCAGTCATAAAAACATTCTCCTGCTTTATCTCAGCGATGCGCTCGATGTGTGCGGAGTTATCTGCAAACTGATGATCCTGCAATGCATAGGTTACAATTTCCTTAAAATTAATAACCTCGTAGTTCAGTTGCGTTCTCTTATTTCTTGAAAAATCAAGTATGTCAGTGATAAGGATGTTCAGCCGGTGCAATGTCCGGCGCTGCATTTCAAGATAGCCGTATCTTTTCTCTTCATCTTTTTCATTTTTAATAATGTGCACCAAAGCAACAACTGATGTTAAAGGCGAGCGAAGATCATGCGATGTTTTTGAAACAAAAATATCCAGCTCGGAATTTAACTTTGTAAGCTGATCGTTGGCTTCAATAATTTCTATATTTTTTTCATTCAGCTCACCGTTTATTAATTCTAATTTATTATTCAGTACCTCGAGGTTGGAATATGCCCAAAAAAATTGCCTTGATAGCGCAATTGCCTGTGAAATTATTAAGATAAAAATTCCGAGATAAACAAGGTTGGTGCTTTGAATAATTAAACTATTGTATAAGAGATCATTTATAATAGTGATAAACAAAATAATAAAACTTATCAAAAAATAAACGCTTCCAGGCCTTCTATTTTTTACGGCTTTGGTGTAAACATATAGTGCATAAAATGACGATAAAATTATGACCAGCTCGAAGGGCCGCAATGAATACCTGAAAATATATGGCGGTGCAAAAATAGCCAGTAGTATAAATGGCAGTGTAATATAAATTATTGCATGTAATATTTTTTTTGAAAACTCATTTGGGAAAAGCTCATAAGAAAAAAGTGAAAGTACCGGAACCATTAAATAAAGACTTACAAATTCTGCATGCTTTATAAATGCCCAGTTCCAGTTCGCTAAATATAAGATCGCAAGCTCATCGGTGAGCAGTGGCCGTATGGCGAGCAGCATGCAAAAAATACCGAAGTATAAGGACACAAGCCTGTTTTTGAAGCAGAAAAATATCACTATAAAAAAAATTCCCATTAGAAAAAAACTTCCTGCAGTAAAAAAATCAATACCTACATTTTTTATCCATAATGCCCGTACCTGCTGGCGTGTACCCAATTTTATATTATCCCATAAGCCGCCGCTGCTGTAATTAAAATCAGAAACCTGTACAGTAAGATTTAATTCATTATTAAGAGGTTCAACGGGAATTATGTAAGGAATATTTTGAGGAATTTCCGTGGCTCGTGATGTGCCTACTTTGCCAATTTCCAAAAGTTCTTGTCCATTTACAAATAATTTAAATGCCGATGATACGGTTAAAAATTTAAGTTCCAGCGGCAGGTTATTTTGAGGACAAATTATTTTTAGCCGATAGGTTGCAAAGCCAAAGGCAGGTTTCAAAAGTGTGTTGCCCGGAACCTTTGAATCCCAAAAACCCGGCACATAAATATAATCAGGATGAAGATTTGTTAAGTCACCTGGTTTTGAAGGATCATATAATGTATTCCAATAAAATTCCCATTGACCATCAAGATTTGCGACACCATTCTTTTTCCAATTCCATTCGCTTAGATCCAGAACGCCATTTTTTGCAATAATTTTTGATTGGCTTAATAGTGGGTTGGAAAAACAAAAAGCAATTAAAAGCAATAAAATAGATTGATAATACCTTCGGCGAAATAAAAGCTTTATGCAATGTTTTTGGGGATTCATCACTTATCTATTCAAATCAATTTTTCGTCTGTCAATTTCCGGTTATTCCAAATTTATAAATTATTGTCCAGTGTTAATAGCAATTGCAGCTAAAGTTTTATCTGGATAAATAATTTGGCGTTAGTAAATAAGTGATGTAATTTTTTAGTGATCTATAAGCAATTGAGCAGAATGCCTTCGGGAAGAAATATTATATAATCATTAATTTTTTTTAGCAAAAAATAGTTTATCAGTGTTTCGTGAGTCTTTTATCTAATAAATATTTTTCTCTGATAATTTCGTATACGGGTTTGTTAGTTACTTTACTTTCCAGCCACGAAATAATATCGAGGTAGGCAAAGGCACGAGTTTCAAACTTACTTTTTTCGAGTTGTTTAATGGTGTTTAGCAGTTTTTCAAATTCAGGCTGCAATTTTCTTGCAGAGAGATAAAATGATTTACGCAAGAAATTAAATACTTCCTCTTCAACAAGGCTTAAATTTTTCATTTTTGCCATAAATCGATAAACAGATTTAATAAGATATTCCAACAATTGAAAGTTGCCCAATTCATAGTGCGAAATAAGATGTAACAATCTTGCATAACATTGAAGGTCCGTTCTAAGGTCGACCTTCCAGTTGATTATTTTATTTAAATAATCGATAGCTGTTCCAAAATCACCTGCACCAAAATATAAGGAAGCAATTTTGTAATAAAAAACCAACACACGATGATGATCAAGATAAATACTAAACTCCTTCAACTGTTGAGAAATTTCAGGAACGATTGTCAACCCTTCTTTAAAAGTCCCTTCGAGAAAATGCTGGCTGATTTTAGCGGTGTATAAGTAAACAAAAACCTGCACCTCGTTATTGTTATTTTGTTTTACAGTATCCGAATCGCGAAAACCTTCCAATAATTGAATTGTTTTATTAAAGCCACTGTAATTTCTTAAGGTAAAATGAGCGTTTAATAAATTGTGAAGGCCTTTTATATAATTAGCGGTTTCTATTTCCATCATCGCCGGATCTTTCGCGAATAAATCAACCCATTTTTGAGTATAACGGTAGTACAATAAATAATCCTGCCTTATAAAAGCATACCAGCAATAGCTTTGATTGTAATATAATCTTTCATAAAAACCTTCCGGATTTTTTACGTCTTCTGTGAGGTGTTCATGAAAATAATTTTCAACTTCCTTTTCATCTTCACTATTTCTTGCATGGCCATTTTTAATGTACCAACTGTATAACTGCAGGGCAAGGTTTGAAAGCCTGGTTACTCTTATGAGCTGGATATTGGTTTCATTGGATTCACCGGTTAATGCATCGGCCCTGTCCTGCATGCTCCGCGTTATGTGCAATGATTCAATTTTCTTTTCTAAGAACAATACTTCTACAAGAAAACTTACCTGGTTACGCGCCTTCGCATTTTCTTTAACACGGTCAAGGATTTTGAGGCTTTGTAAATACAATCCTTTGTTATAAAGTATGCGTGCATAATCTAATTGTTCATGCAATTGTATATCTATATTTTCGTTGGTTTCAAGAACGCGAAGGCTGGCAAGTATTTGTCGATATAAATGCGCTTTCATGTTAGAAAGCTGTTCTCTTTTTATGGAGACGGTTTTATTGATGAGTTCTTTTTCGTCATACTCTTTCATTTTATCCAGCGCATCAAAAAGCTGCACTATTTTAAGATCTGGTGAAGAGGAATTTCTTTGCACATAAAGCTTAAAATTTCTCTTTTCAGACTTTTGAAGTGAATGAATTAGTTGAAATACTGCATCAGTTGATCTGTTGGGCATCGTATTAATTTTACCTGGAATAGTAGTAACAACAGGGGTTTGGTGAAATTACTGTTCATTTCGGCAATGTAAATTTCTGTATTTTTGTTTGAAATAGTTGTTTTAGATATTCTACTTTCATATATATAAAAAACTGGTTGCTTATTAGTTTTACTAAATTTTTCTTATAGATAGTTTAACTATGAATAGAATAATAATTTTTGATACTACTTTACGCGATGGCGAACAGGTGCCCGGATGCAAACTTAATTCAAAAGAAAAAGTTGAACTGGCTTTAGATCTTGAGCGCCTTGGTGTTGATGTTATCGAAGCGGGTTTTCCTATTTCAAGTCCCGGTGATTTTTCTTCTGTAAATGATATTTCAAAGAGTATTACTACAGCTACTGTTTGTGCGCTTACCCGCGCGGTTGAAAAAGACATACAGGTAGCTGGTGAAGCTTTAAAGTATGCAAAGCGTCCACGTATTCATACGGGAATCGGCACATCCGATCTTCACATAAAAAGTAAATTCAATTCTACACGTGAAGATATTTTGGCGCGGGCTATTCAATGTGTGAAATGGGCCAGAAAATATACTGACGATATTGAATTTTATGCCGAAGATGCCG
>JBDTKB010000338.1:0-2752 GCA_039935555.1 Ginsengibacter sp.
CGAGGAATGGAACATCTGGTTTTGCGACAGGGATTAGGTATTTTTTTGTTGGGTCTTCGCCAACTTTGTAATCGCCGGAGTTAATTAAATGGTTTTCCATTTCTGTGGATTCCCGGGTTGTTTGTAACAACGTAACAAGCTCTTTTGAATATCCTTCAATAGTCTGGTATAAATGAGTAAAATCAAACGGCAGAACATCAGCGCTGGCCATTCTTAAAACTGCATGCCCGGCGGTTTCAGCCAAGGCAACTCCATATTGAAAACCGGGATCTTTGAACTTTATAAAATCATCGTAAGAATCATAAATGGAATGGTATTCACCGCCGCTGCCTTCACCGCCATAACCAATGTTTAATGCGGGAATACCGGCATGTTGAATGAAGGCTGAATAATCAGATCCTGAACCCATGGCTCCCAATTTCATATTCTTCTCATCCAATATTTTTTTCCTGGCTTCTGTGCTAGAGGCAAAAATGGCTTCATATGATTTTAGACGTTCGTAAACGCTGACATTTGTCTGCGGATCAACAACAGTTTTTGCAATTTCATCCATCAAAGGTTCCAAAGCATGGGAGCCTTCAACCGATAAAAAACCACGTTCATAATCGTCAGTATTAATATAAATAACCGCCTTTTTCTGTAGTTCTTTAATATGTTCCTCCAGCCACTCTGTAGACCCAAGCAAGCCAGGTTCTTCACCATCCCAGGCGCAATAAACCAATGTGCGATCGGGTTTCCAACCGGTCTTCAATAATAATCCTATTGATTTAGCCTCTTCTAACAGTGCCGCCTGCCCGCTTACAGGATCGGTAGCGCCATTCACCCACGCATCCTGGTGATTGCCCCTTATTACCCATTCATCAGGAAATTTGGAGCCCTGTATTTTTGCAATTACATCGTAACAGGGAACAACGTTCCAATTAAAGGCAACTTTTAAATGAACGGTTGCTTTTCCAGGCCCAATATGATAAGCAAAAGGTAAACCGCCGTGCCAATTGTTCGGGGCCACTGGCCCATCAAGCGCTTGCAAAATTGGTGCTGCATCATGATAACTTATGGGTAAAACCGGGATCTTTAATAGATTAGGTGCCTGCAATCTATCTAATCTTTTAGCATCTTCAGTAGCGCCGATGCCCGGAGTCAACGGGTCGCCCGGATAAATGACCATATCCATCACAGAACCCCTTTGCACGCCAAATTCATTCTTGAAAGCACCTTTTGGATAAACATCTCCCGCAAAGTAGCCGTCATCAATTGGGTCACTATAAATAATGCAGCCAATAGCTCCATGCTCCTGTGCAATTTTAGGTTTCGTTCCTCGCCAGCTATGGCCATATTTTGCAATTACAATTTTCCCCTTCACATCAATTCCCATCTTGTCAAGAATTTCATAATCCGCAGGCAGGCCATAATTTACAAACACTACATCGGCTGTTACATCACCATCGGCGCTATAGGCATTATAGGTAGGTAATTGGCCTTCCTGGCCGGATGTAGCGTCTTCTTTAAGTGCGGGTTCTTTCAAAATTGCCTTATAAGATGTCGGCGAAATCATTTCAAGAATCCTTGTTTTTGGAGTAGGAAACAATACATGAAAGGTTTCAATAGATGCATCCCATCCCCATTTTTTATAAAGGCTTAAAATATACTCCGCGTTAGCTTTGCTTCCGGCAGAACTGATGTGATGCGGAACAGCAGATAACTTCTTTATTGTTTCTCCAATATTTTCCCTGCTTAAATTTTTATCAAATGACGATTCAAGTTCCAACTGGCTACTGATATTTTTTTCGTAGAAGCCGGTAATTGTTTTTGTTTGGGCACGTGAAAGTTGTGCTGCAAAGAGCAATAGGAAAAGAGGAAATAATTTTTTCATTTTAAAGAGTTTACTTTTTAAACATTCTACTTAAAGATAGTATTCAAATAAGAAAAAGGCACTCAAACAAAAACGTTTAATTATTTTTTCCCTTTGAAAGCAGGAAGACATGAATTGATTTTTAATGGATAATTATTTGAAAAAGGGCGGATGCATGCTGCCCCATTTGGTCGCATCCTGGTAAACTTTTGCTATGGCGAGTATGGTCGCTTCGTCGTATAGTTTCCCGAGGAGCGTAATACTTGTTGGTGTGTGTTGCTTATTAAATCCTGTGGGTATGCTAAGAGCGGGATGTCCTGTAAGATTGGTTATTGCAGCCTGGTTTCCTACCCAGGTAGGGCAAATAATAACATCATACTTTTCAATTACCGCGTTTACTTTTTGCATGAGTAAATAACGATGCCGGTTGGCATTAATATATTCTGATGCGGGAATAAAACGGCCTGCCCTAAAATAGTTCGGCCATTCACCTTTACCTTGTCTTGTCATTTTATCATCCAGGCCTGTTCTTGTAAAGCCGTCAAAAGCGGCGGAACTTTCTGCACCAATAACAATTCCAATTATATCAAAATTATAAAGTGTAGAATCAGGGAAATCAACCGGTATCAAACGTGCACCGGCTTTTCTAAAAACTTCTAATGCGGCATTCTCATTTCCTAAGGTATCTTTTTTACCGAAATAATTTCTTGCATAAGCAATTTTCATTTTTGATAAATCTGCTTTGCCGGTATAATTAAAAGGCATGTTTACCGCCGCCGCGTCTTTGCCGTCAGTGCCATGCAGATAATAGAAAACGATCGCCGCATCTTCGGCGCTTCTGCAAATGGGGCCTGCTTTATCAAGGCTCCAGCATAGTGTCATTGCTCCGCTTCTGCTCAC
>JBDTKB010000339.1:0-11526 GCA_039935555.1 Ginsengibacter sp.
AATACATAATGGAAAACAATACTTCTTTACAACAGCAGCTTTTAGAAGCAGGAGTTCATTTCGGCCATTTAAAAAAGAAGTGGAATCCTAAAATGTTGCCTTACATTTTTGCTGAGAAAAAAGGTATTCACATCATCGATCTCAACAAAACTGTTGAAGGAATGCAGGAAGCAGCCGCAGCATTAAAATCTATCGCCAAAAGTGGTAAGAAAATAATGTTTGTTGCTACAAAAAAACAAGCTAAAGAAATTGTAACAGAAGCAGCAAAGCGCATCAACATGCCTTTTGTAACAGAACGTTGGCTCGGTGGAATGCTTACAAATTTTAATACTGTCCGTAAGAGTGTTAAGAAAATGCAGAGCATAGAAAAAATGCTTAGCGATGGAACGCTTGATAGCATTACAAAAAAAGAACGCCTTACCCTTACTCGGGACAGGGACAAAATGGAGAAAGTTTTGGGTGGTATTGCACAAATAAGCAGGGTTCCTGCTGCATTATTTCTTGTAGATATTGGCCACGAACATATTGCACTTTCAGAAGCAAAAAGGCTTAACATAACTACGTTTGGAATGGTTGATACCAACTGTGACCCAAATAAAGTTGAGTTTTCTATTCCTGCTAATGATGATGCAACAAAGTCTATCGCGATTGTAACAAACTATATTGTTGCAGCTATTGCTGAAGGACTTGCAGAAAGACAAGCAGAAAAGGCTGAAGAAACCGACGACTCTGATGATGGTGGAACAGATGCTATAAAATTTGACATGGGTAACGATGAAGAAAAAGATCGTCGCAGAGGCGGGCCGGCTGGTGGTAAAGGCCGTGGCCCCGCAGGTCCTCAAAAACGTCGCGTAGCTGGTCCGGGTGCAGGTGGAAACAGGCCAGGTGGTCCGGGTGGTCGCAGATAGTCAGAGGCTTTGGATTGAAATGCGGGATTGAAATTATCCTTTTATATCTATAGCCTAAAACTTAAGACTAGAATTTAGATTATTAATAATGCCCCGTAGTAAAACGTGGTAAGTAAAAATATTAAAGTAATGAGTACAACAACTATAACAGCAGCAGATATCAATAAGCTTCGCCAGCAAACCGGTGCCGGAATGATGGATTGTCGCAAAGCCTTAACCGAATCAAATGGCGATTTTGAAGAAGCGATAGATTATCTAAGAAAAAAAGGACAAAAAGTAGCAGCATTACGCGGAGACCGTGAGGCGAAAGAAGGGGTGGTTATTGCGCAAACTTCTAAAGATCATAAAACAGGGTTGATTATTAATGTAAGCTGCGAAACTGATTTCGTAAGTAAGAATGCCGATTACATTCAGTTTGCTCAGTCGATTATGGATGCGGCAATTGAAAATGATGTAAAAAGTGTAGAAGAACTTAATAAAGTGAAAATAGGAAACGAATTAATTTCTGATAAATTGAATGAGCAGGTTGCGAAAATTGGCGAAAAAATTAGTGTCTCAAAATTTGAAAGAGTTGAAGCGCCGTTTGTAGCAGCGTACATCCACGGCTCTTACCGCATGGGCGTTTTGGTTGGCATGAGCAAAAAGGCTGAAGATGCAGGTAAAGATGTAGCGATGCAAATAGCCGCAATGAATCCTATTGCAGTTGACCAAAATTCAGTTCCTGCAGAAACAATTGCCAGGGAAAAAGCCATTGCCGTTGAACAGGTAAAAGCTGAAGGCAAGCCGGCTGAGATGGCTGAAAAAATTGCTATGGGTAAAATCAATAAATTTTTTAAAGACAGTACCTTACTGGCACAGCCTTTTGTAAAAGATAACAGTAAATCTGTAGCAGACTACCTGAAAAGCGTAGACGCAGATTTGAAAGTGATTGAATTTAAAAGAGTTGCTTTAGGATAAATATACTGATAACATTAAAAAGAAGAGCTGCCATTGGTGGCTCTTTTTTTATGCTGGTACATGAAAGGGAATTTTTTACGAATATTTTATTGAAGAGGAGTAAAAATCAGATCTACGTGTATCCATAAATGTTAGGTGATATGTTTATTAATTGCTATTTCATGAAACGATAAAAATCTCTTTTCCTCATGATACAATGAAAGCGATAAAATTTCAAATAAAAATTCCTGGATAGGTAATAAATGAATCTAAAATCCTTTAGTTAAACGGGTAAGATTTAGTCTTTATAATTGTCTAAATTTGCGCAGTAAAATAATTGACTGAATTACCTCTTTAAATAGATTAAAAAGAGGTTTATTTTTCGCCATAGGCATTTTAAAATAACCGATATGAAGTTTTTGAATATTGTAATAAAGTATCGCTTGCAGTTGGGAGCATTTTTTTTATTGCTGGCAATTTTTGTAAACATTGAAACCAGTTTTTGGCCATCCTTTATATTATACCTGATCGCGTTGGTATTGGTAGTTGGGCATTTTCTTTTTGGCCCGATGCGTCTGATACAAGGTTATATGGAAAGCGGCGATATGGAAGGCGCCCAAAAAGTTATTGACTCCATTTGGTTTCCCGGGCTGTTAATTAAACCTGTTCGCTCAGTTTATTTTACTTTGAAAGGAAATATTGCCATGGTAAACCAGGATTACGATAGTGCAGAAGCACACATGAAAAAAAGCCTGAGCCTTGGAATGCCGATGAAAGAAGCTGAAGGCGCCAACAAACTTCAATTAGGAATGCTCGCTATGCAAAAAGGAAACATTCGCGAAGCAGAAAATTATATCCGGCAGGCAATACGCTCCGGCTTGCCAGATAAAGAAAATGAAGCCGCTGCATATTTGCAACTTTCTTCAATAATGATCAACAAGCGGGAGTTTCGTGCGGCAAAAGAATATTTTAGAAAAGTGAAAGCATTAAAACCTACAACACCGCAAATTGTTGATCAAATAAAGCAAATGGAAAAATATATCACAAGAATGCCCGGATAATTTTTTTCAAACGGCATTATTTTTCCCCCTTAAAAAAGCCAAGCTCTTTTAAAATTCCCTTCGTAATATTCATTCTCGCGGTTTTCATATCAACATTCTTATCGGGCGTTTTTACAAGCGTAACAAAAAAGTAAACATGGCGATTTTCTTCAACCCAGCCCACCACCCAACCTATTGAATTATCTTGCTCGTCAAAGCCCCACCCTGTTTTATAGCTAAGTTTATATAAGGTATTATCTTCCTGCAGCATCACGTCACGAACAATTTGTTGCGCCCGTTTATCAAATGGCAGTTTATCAAAATACAATTTATACAGAAGCCCAAGTTGCTCATCAGGAGAAATTTTTAAAGTGTTATTCAGCCAAAAAGAATCGATGGGTCCACTGATATTCATGTTTCCATAATGCAGGGAATCGATCCAACGTTGCATCGTATCTCTCCCAACACGGCGCGCCACTTCCTGGTAGTATGGAACCGCAGAAACTTTAAAAGCCTGTTCCATCGTAAGATCTTTATTCCAATCTTCATTGGATCGCTTGACGCCATCCCACTTAATTACCATTTTCTCATCTAATATTTTGCCGGTTTGAAGCCCTATGAGAGAATTCACAATTTTAAAAGTTGATGCGGGCAAAATCCTTTGCGTGTCAAGCTTCATATTATAAACAGTAATTTCTGCCGTGGCATTATCCTCCATGGCAAAACATCCATCAACATGCGCTGAGTCAAAATATTTTTTGAGATCGTTATCGATATTGGCTTTATTAACAGTACACGAGGAAAGAAATATAAATAACGTGATAGATAAAAACAGGAAACATCTTTTCATAAATAGGGAATCAAAAAATTCTTTGGTGGAAAAATTATTGTTTGGATTGTTGGTACTCTGCGGTTGCACATAAGGCATCGTAAAATTCATTGCCATACTTTCTTATCAACGCGTCTTTTAGGAATGTATAAACGGGAACTTTTAATTTTTTACCGAGCGTACATGCCGCCTTGCAAAGGTCTTCGCGGGGCTCATAGTTTACCAGATCTTTTTTACCGGCGTTGCTTTTTTTTATTCTAATTGGGAAGAGATGACAACTTAAAGGCTTCTTCCAGCTTATTTTTCCTTCGTTATAGGCGTGCTCTATTCCACATTTTACAATGCCTTTAGCATCTGTAATGCCATATGCGCACATGCCCGAACTAACAGTAGGCGTTACCCAGCCAAATTCGTTATCATAAATGTAATTGCCTTGTCGCTCCAGTTCCTTTACTGATTCTTTTGAAAGATAAGGAAGCACTTCTTTAAAGGCCTTATTAAGTTCACTGAGCTCATCGTCACCAAGCGGCGCACCGGCATCTCCATCAACACAACAACCTCCTTTGCATTTAATAAGATCGCAAACAAATTGCTCTTCTACAACCTGGTCACTTATTAAAACATCGCCAATACTAATCATGCCGCAAAGATACTGTGATGAAAAGTAAATCTAGAACTGATAAAACTTTTGAAGGCAAAAAGATGATTTTATTTGGTAACATATTCAGCAATGTAATGAACTAATTATCGAAATTATTTCCACCGAAGCGTGTTTATTATATGCTTCATATCCTGCTCAAGAAAATTATTAACCGGCCGTAATGAATCCTCATTTGGGCTTGCATCAAAATAAAGCGCGCCTCTTAAGAAATTGTGCGTTGTATCTGATAGCAGGAATTGCCTGGAGGTTGCTACGCTTCCTGAAAGACGGAAAAAAATACCGGTGATGCCATTTGGAGTATGCATCACGCTATCCTCAATTGAATTAGCTTTTATATCATTTTTATAGGTAAGATTATAGGAATCGTTTACAAGGTTTTGGAAAGTATTTTTCCCGATAGAATCCCTGTACTTGCCGGTGGAATCCTTTACCTGGTAATTGGAAGTTCCACCGATAACTTTATAGGTCATATAAATTTTTCCATTCAATTGCGGAAAGTTGATATTGATGGAATAAGGGTCTTTACCGGTTCTGTCAATGTAAAGAGAATCCTGGTCAATGTTTGCATAAACGGGATATTCAAATGAATAAGGAAATCCGGGTTTATCAAATTTTAAGTAGTCTTTTTTTGGTAGGTCAATTTTATAATAACCTTGCTTTTTTGAAGTGTAGGTAGAGTTGCAACTTACAATGAAATAGCCTGCAACCAGCATCAAAATTATTTTTGTTGAAAATTTACTTTTCAAATTAAGAGGGGCGGCCATTTTCAATTTTTTTCAAAATAAGCTTTACTTTCTCAATGCGGTTCTTATTTATTTCCAAAGGTATAAAAGTGTATTTACCGGCAATGACCGCTTCGTCAATCTGTGGAAATTCCCCCGCTATTTCAAGCACCAGCCCGGCAAGAGAATCACTGTCACCGCGTATCTTATCAAAAGTATCCACAGGAATGTGCAAGGCTTTGCACACATCATTTATCATGGTTTTCCCTTCAAAAATATAAGTGAAATCGTCCAGCTTTTTATTGGCGCTCTGCTCGTCGTCAAATTCATCTTGTATGTCACCAATAATTTCCTCCATAATATCTTCAAGGGTTACTATGCCCGATGTGCCGCCAAACTCATCAACAACTACAGCGAAGTGAATTCGCTTATTTCTAAAATCCTGCAACAGGTCTTCAATTAATTTTTGTTCATGAACATAAAACACCGGGCGCATAAGCGGGTGCCAATCAAATGTTTCTTCATTCAATTGGGGCAATAAATCTTTAGTATGAAGAATGCCCACAATTTCGTCAAGATTGTTTTTATAAACAGGCAATCTTGAATAATGCATTTCCTCAATTTTATTTTTCACATCTTTAAAAGAAATATTGATTTCAATGCCACTAACGTCCAGGCGTGTACGCATTGTTTGCTTTACTGTTGTGTTGCCAAACTTTCTTATTCCTTTTAATATCTGCTTTTCTTCGCTGGTAGCCTCGTGCTCCGGCAGCAAGTCAATAGCATAATCGAGCTGTGTATCATCCATACGTGAAGATCCTGAATGAAAGCTGTTTTCAATAGAATCGCTCAGGCGGACCATTCTACTGCTGACTTGAAAAAATATGCTGTGAAATATCTCGATGATCAGCGAAGAAGTAGATGCAAACCATATTTTATGATGTGTGGCCCACACTTTTGGCAATATCTCTCCGAACATTACCAGGAGAAAAGTGACAACAATAACCTTAATCAAAAATTCCAATAAAGTGTTTAATTGAAGATTGCCGATCCAGTCATTCATTAAAGTATTTGATATAAGAATGATGCCGATATTTACAAGACTATTTGCAATTAACATCGACGCAAGAAGCGTCTTTGGGTTTTCCAACAGGGTAACAATTCGCTTATAAGATGGCTGCTGGCGGGTTTTGAGCATATTAATGTCTTTCAAAGTGAGTGAGAAAAAGGCCACCTCTGAGCCTGCCACTAAAAAAGATATTAAGAATAAAATAATAACAATAAAAAAAAGTATCGTTGTAGCCGCCGGCGTAATTGCTAAAAAGATGAGAAGATGATGGCTGAAATGAAAGACCGAATGATAATCCAAAGCGTTAATTTTAATTAAAGAAAAGGCTGAATGTAAATTACATTCATCCCGGTGTTTTTCTAAAATGGAAGTTTATCTGAACCTTCATCCATTGGGGGGATTTCAGTCCCGGGCATATTTTCCTGGTTATTTTCTCCAACAGTTTGCTGGCTATCAGATCGTTTATCCAACATAATAAGATTATCTGCAATAATTTCTGTCGCCACTTTTTTATTATGATCCCTGTCTTCCCAATACCTGGTTTTTAAGCGCCCTTCAATATAAACGAGACTGCTTTTGTGTAAATATTTTTGAGCCAATTCTGCAAGTCCCCGCCATAAAACCACGTTATGCCATTCAGTTTGAGAAATTAATTTCCCGGTTTTATCTTTATAAGTTTCAGTGGTGGCCAGTGGAAATTTTGCTACCGGAATATTTCCTTCAAGATATTGTATTTCAGGATCTTTCCCCAGGTTACCAATGAGAACTACTCTGTTTACACCTCTCATATAAATTTTTATTTCTTCCTTTTACAAATTGATATGAAACAAATTTAAAGATACATTTTAATCTGCCAAATATGCACTGATAAATTTAGGGAACGGCAACAGCACAAGTTCTTCAGCCGATACCGCCTCATATGTTTTTACGGCCTTTGCAGGAAATTTAATTTTGATATGGATAAACCTGCCATTGATAATTTGGTGTGTTAGTTTCTGTTTATAAATCTTTGATATTTTGGTAACATCGTAACTATTCTCTTTAAAAAAAACTTTGAAAGATGGGGAGTTTATTATTTCTTTTTCAGGAAGCTGGCTTTCGGTTTCTATCAATATAAATTCATACAAATTCTGCCAAATGTCTTTACCAGTCCTTTGATTTACATATGTTTTGTCGCCCCTGGTAACCACGAGATAATTAAAAAATCGCTCTCTGATGCGCACACTCTTTTCTTTAACCGGTAATACATTTATAAGATTTTTTTTATAGGCAATGCACTCTTTTTGAAGCGGGCAGGCATCACACAAAGGCAACGCAGGTTTGCAAATCGTTGCGCCAAAATCCATCAGTGCCTGGTTATAACTTGCAGGGTCTTTTTTATCTATTAAATCCCCCGCAAGAGCAGTGAAAAATTTCTTCCCTTCCGTTGTATCTACAGGGATTTTAATGGCAAAAAATCTTGCCAATACCCTAAAAACATTTCCATCTACAACAGCGTGAGGTAGGTTGAAGGCAAAGGAAGCAATAGCGGCGGCGGTATAAGTACCCACGCCTTTCAACAATAACAGGTCATCAAAATTATCCGGAAATTTTCCATCAAGTTCGTCGACAATGTATTTTGCCGTCGCGATTAAATTGTTGCAACGGATGTAATAACCGAGCCCCTCCCAGAGTTTATATACTTCCTGCTTTGGCGCCGCAGCAAGGCTTTTAACGTTTGGCCATTTCTCAATAAAGCGGTTATAATAGCCCAGGCCTTGTTGTACCTGCGTTTGTTGTAAAATGATTTCACTCACCCATATCTTGTAGGGATCTTTTTCGCCCTTCCATGGCATAACCCTTTTATTTTCAGTAATGTTCCATTTTACTAAGAATTCAAAAAAAAATTTCTTACTTTTCATTAAATATTGAAGCGTATTATATCAAAAGGAAAAAAAAGAGCAAATATGCGCGCTAAAGTATTCAAAATGAATTCAAAGTAAAGAATATAAATTTGTGCTAACTAAGTAAAACATTTTATTATTTGGAATTTAAATTTATCAACTAGTTTCAATGTAACAAAATGAGAAAAGCAGATCTTATCAATCAAATTTCAGAAAAAACGGGTATTCCAAAAGTAGATGTTTTGGTAACTCTTGAAACACTTTTCAAAGAAGTAAAAGAATCGCTTGCCCTTGGTGAAAATATTTATATTCGCGGGTTCGGCAGCTTTATTACCAAAAAAAGAGCTGCGAAAATCGGTAGAAATATCAAAAAAAATGTTGCTGTTCAAATTCCTGAACATTATATCCCGGCATTTAAGCCTGCCAAAGAATTTATACAGGATATAAAAGAGCGAAATCACGATAGAAAGCCACAATAATGTTACTTTTGTGCGGGAAAAAAATCCTCCCTTTATTTTAATTTGATCAAACAAATAATTCTGGCCGCTGGTGGCCTTGTTCTCCTGTTCGCTCTTTTATTATTTGGCAAAACAACCACTACAAAGCCTTTTGTTCCTTTTACGGCACAAGCTGCTGCTGCTAAGTTTAATGTTGAAAATGCCATTACCAACTATAAGCAACAGCTTACCCCATCACAATTAATATTTGTATCAAAACTGGAGAATAATATTAGCCGTGGCGATATAAAGACTCAATCGAAAAAACAGCTAACCCAACTCGCTTATTTTTGGAAGGATTCTACCGGGCTTTTTGTTCCCTACTCCTATTATTTAAGCGAGGCCGCCAAATTGGATAATTCGGAAAAAAACCTCACCTTTGCAGCCCATTTGATTTTAGAGAGTATGAAAAGGGAAGATAGCGTGGCGCTAAAATCATGGGAAGCGGAGACGGCAGCGTCTTTATTTGAAAGGGCCTTGAAGCTGGATCCCGAAAATGACGACCTGAAAGTGGGATTAGGAAGTTGTTATGTTTACGGCCAGGGAATGATTGGTGATCCACAGCAAACTATGAAGGGAATTCAGCAATTACTTTCAGTGGTTCGGAAAGATTCAAATAATATGCAGGCCCAAATGGTTCTTGGCATTGGCGCGGTGATCTCCCGCCAGTACGACAAAGGGATTGACCGGCTTCTAAAAGTTGTGACCTTTGATCCGCATAACCTGGAGGCTGTATCATGGCTGGCAGATGCTTACGCGGGTTCTGGTGATAAGAAGAATGCAACCAAATGGTATGAGCAAAGTAAACATTTGGTAAATAACCCGGCATTCAGTAAGGAAGTTGATCAAAGAATAAATGCATTAAAAACCGCCCCCTAAGGATTTAGTGTAATCATATTGCAGCATTGTCGGATTAAAAGCAGATTTTAATCCGGCTTTATTTATAAATTATTTAAAAAAGTCAATTATGCCTTGTGGTAAAAAGAGAAAGCGCCATAAAATCGCCACTCACAAACGTAAAAAGCGCCTAAGAAAAAATCGCCATAAAAAGAAGTAAAATCTTATTTTTACTTTCCCGTACCCGGTACGTCCGGTATTGCCTGATATTCCTTCTGTGTAGATAAGAATTAATTTAAAGACTTTTAAGTTGAATAAGGAACTTATTATAAATGCTGCCCCGCAGGCAGTAGAAATAGCCTTGCTTGAGGATAAAAAGCTTGTCGAATTGCATTATGAAAATGCCAATGCGAGCTTTGCTGTAGGCGATTTGTATTTAGGGAAAGTAAAAAAATTAATTCCGGGCCTAAACGCAGCTTTTGTAGATGTCGGTTTTGAAAAGGACGCCTTTCTGCATTACACCGATCTTAGCCCTTATGTTCGCTCCATTCTAAAATTTACCAAGATTGCTATCAACGAAAAGGTAGGATCGGGCTTTGATTTTTCGTCAATTACACCGGAGCCGGAAATTATAAAAACCGGTAAGATCTCCGAGGTATTGAGTGGCAAGCCAAATATTTTGGTGCAAATATTAAAGGAGCCGATCGCGGCAAAAGGCCCGCGGCTTAGTTGCGAGCTTTCATTGCCCGGCAGGTTCGTAGTACTTACTCCCTTCAATGATATTATTGCAGTTTCAAGAAAAATTCATTCATCAGAAGAAAGGAAGCGCCTTCAAAAAATAATCGAAGCAATCAAACCCAAAAATTTTGGTGTTATTGTTCGGACTGCCGCCGAAGGAAAACATACCACTGAACTTCATGAAGATTTACTTTCTCTTATAAATACCTGGAAGAATATTCAGAAGAATTTAAGCGGTGCCGTCGCGCCTTGCAAAATCATGAGCGAAGAAGGGAAGACGAACAGTATTTTGCGGGATTTACTTACAGAAGATTTTAATAAGATTGTAGTTAACGATAAGAATATTTTCAACGATACCAAAACCTACCTGCAAAGAATAGCGCCAGAGAAAGCGGACATACTTTCCTTTCACAGCAATGGTTCACCGGTATTTGATAGTTTTGGAATTACCAGGCAAGTAAAAGCATCTTTCGGCAAAACGGTAAACCTGCCAAGTGGCGCCTATTTAATTATTGAGCATACTGAAGCGCTTCATGTAATAGATGTGAACAGCGGTTACAAAAGTGTAAGTAACAATCAGGAACAAAACGCTTTTGAAACCAATTTGGAGGCCGCCGCTGAAATCACACGCCAGCTGAGGCTGAGAGATATCGGTGGCATTATTGTAGTAGACTTTATTGATATGAAGTTGTTGGAGAACAAGAAGAAACTGGCAGAGCAAATGGATATTTTCATGCGCTCGGACCGGGCAAAACATGCCGTACTCCCTATCAGCAAATTTGGCCTGATGCAAATTACCCGGCAGCGAATGAAGCCTGAAATGAACATCAACACTTCAGAGGTTTGCCCAAGTTGTGAAGGCACGGGAAAAATTTCATCTACGCTCGTTTTAGAAGATGAAATAGAAAAAAATCTTAGTTATCTCATCATGCAAAAGCATACGGGGCTTACCATAGAAGTGCACCCGATTTTGCACGCTTATCTTACAAAAGGCTTTCCTTCAAAGCGCCTCGCCTGGAGATGGAAATACAAGCAAAAAATTATTATAAAGCCTAATAGCAATTACCACCTTACCGAGTTTCATTTTTACGACAAAAGCGACGAGGAAATTAAATTGTAGTTTTACCATTCAATTGGGTAAAAAAGAGCCAACAGCTTATCGCGTTTCTCCCACATCAGCCTTACTTTTTTCAGGAAATATATTAGAAGGTAGTTTTAAATTGCATTGATGAAATTGTACATTAAGAATATGGTTTGTGGCCGTTGCAAAATGGTAGTGAAAGATGAATTGATTAAGTTTGGCCTTCATCCTGAAAAAATTGAATTGGGAGAAGTTGACATAAAGGAAGAATTGGGAGCGCAACAAAAAAAAGATCTAAATAAAATGCTGCAATTCTTCGGCTTCG
>JBDTKB010000340.1:0-4313 GCA_039935555.1 Ginsengibacter sp.
GAAAACTTTTTCTACATGAAAATTAATGATGCATCGATATTTATTCATAAAGCATTTCAGAAAGATAACCCCGTTGAACGTTGGGCCGACTTGGGCTGTGGCGGTGGTACATTTACTTATGCTTTAGTAGATAATCTTAAGCCTGGTAGTATGATTTATGCGGTAGATAAAGTAATGCCTCTATTAAATTCTACTAACGAAGTGCGCATACAAAACATAAGTGCGGATATTGAAAATATTGTTTTTGTTGCCGAAGAGTTAGATGGGATATTAATGGCAAATTCCCTTCATTATATAAAAGATAAAAGCAAGCTAATACAAAGATTAGGGTCATTTTTAAAAGTTAATAGAAAGTTTTTGATAGTGGAATATGATACGAATAAAGCGAATCGCTGGGTGCCGTTTCCGCTTCCTTTTAAAGAGTTGGAACTGCTATTTAAAAACCCGGAATTCTCTCATTTAAATAAGATAGGCGAAAGAAACTCCATCTTCGGGCCGCAGAAAATGTACGCTTGTATAGTAAGCCGGCTTTTTATTTAGCAAAAGAAGGAATAGAAGTGAAGGTGTAACTACTTTATTACGATCTCTTGCTTAAAAATGGCAAACTAACGTTAACGGATACCTGATCGTATTCAGAAAAACAGCTTTGATGGATTTAGGAAATCTTCGTAAAAAAAGTACTTTTGAAACGCGCAACAGTTACATGAGCTGCGGCGGTTACGTTCAAGATAATCTGGTAAATATATTACCAAAAAAATTTAATTTTTCAACGGCTGGCAAAAATTGTGTACGCGTTTTACATTCTGAGAAAAGTTTTTTTAAGTTTTCCTTCACTAAATTAACTGCCAGCTTTAGCATTGCTTTAAAAATCTTCTGTTAATTTCATTGCATCATTATGAAAATGGCGTTTCAAATATCGTCATCGTGCATAAATAAATCAAACCGCTTTCTGCCTATAAGAACAGTTTTTACTTTAAACTACAGCACCAGGCAAGAAATTTTACTACAGAAAAATTTAAGGAAATATTGTGGTTGATATAAGTTACCGCATGCAGTTTTTTGTGTCGAACGAACTACTGAGAACTAATCAAACTAAAAGAACAACCCATGAGCATTACCACCAAACCCACGTTCTGGCAGCGTTCCGGAGTGCAGAGTTGGTTTCTTAAGAAAGAAACCGGTTTTACAGAAACAGTGTCGATGACTCCGGATCTTGTCTATAAATATATTATAGAAAAATTCCGGGATTCAATAAATGAGCTTTCATTCGCGGACCGGATTATATTTTATCATGAATATATTATTTGTTTCAGTCCTCCTGATTATAATAAATTCATGGACAATAACCGGGGAATATTTTCACTGATTATTAAAGAATCTGTAAAAGCATTTTATACCATTTTACAGGATTACAGGCAAAAAGGCAAAAATGTTACGGCGTCGGCTAATAAATGGGTGTTCCGTTTTGTTTCTCACCCCGACTATGAAAAAGGTGACAAGAGCTTTATCGGAAAACTTTTGCCAGGAAATGTTTTACAAAAAGAAGAAAACCTGCGGGTAACTTTTATTCCCCGACAAACAGGCATAGCAGAAACGTTTGATATTGCGGATGAAATATTGAAGGACTTTACCTATTACAGCGATGGCTATTACGAAATACCCTGGCAAGACAGCCTTGTATTGGGCGATATAATTGACGCCAGCAAACCAAAATATTTTGCCCGCATGGAAGCAACCCTGCCGGAAAAGGAATTCGCAGGCAAAAAATTGGAATACCTAATTAAAGATGAAGATTTTCTTGTGGCAGGTATTGACGAGAAGCCCGGGCAGCCGGGTATTTTCCGAATTCCTTCGGAATGGGTATCCACACCACATCTCTCTATTCGTTATGATAAGTCTACTGATAAATTCTTCCTTGCTTCGTTTGGTGAAAAGACCATCGTGAATGAAAACGAAGTAAAGAATAGTTATAAAGATGCTCCTCTTTGGACAGATCTTCCTATGAACTCCCGGATTGTATTAAATGGAATTGTATCTATTAACATTTTCAAAACATAACATGGATAAGTTATTAGCGATAGGTTTATTGGTGATCAGCATTGTATTATTGGTTGCACATTTTTCTGACATTAAGCAAACGCACAAAAATGGCTGACTATTTTTATGGCATAACGGATAAGGGTAAACGCCGGAAAAAAAATGAGGATACTTTTTTTGCCCGGGAAACTATTAATAAGCAATTTCTTATAGCCGGTGTTATTGATGGCGTTGGCGGTTACGAGGGTGGAGATATTGCCGCCGGAATCGCACGCACAGTTATTATGAAAAGCCTGGAAACACTTGCGGAAAATGTAATTGGCGCGCTTCGCCACGCTATCATTGCTTCCAATGCAAAAATAAATGAGGAAAAAAAGGAAGCAGGCATGAATGAACGAATGGCTTGTGTACTAACCTGCGCGGTAGCAGATATTAAAAATAATAAGTGCTGGTATGCGCACGTGGGCGATACAAGGATTTACTTGTTGAGAGATCATTCTCTTGTTAAGATATCCAAAGATCATTCGGTTGTAGGCTTTTTGGAAGAATCCGGGCGGATATCAGAAGAGGAAGCCATGCGGCATCCGAGACGCAACGAGATCAATAAGGCGCTGGGGTTTGAAGAAGACATTAGCACACCGGAAGATTTTATTGAAACGGGTGAATCTCCTTTTCTCCCGGGAGATCTGCTGCTTTTATGCAGTGACGGCCTTACTGATATGGTGAGTTCGGCTGCCATTATGCAAATATTAACCTCCAAAAAAAATCTTACCTCGAGAGCAAAAGCATTGGTTGACGCGGCAAATGATTCCGGCGGAAATGACAACATAACAGCGGTACTCGTTGAAAATAATAATTGGCCGAAACAAAAACATGAACCCATACCCGTCGAAAGAAAAAAAAATGAAGCCAAAGAAACCGTCACTATAAATGAAGCTACCCCCCTACAAAAAGTTACCGCTTCAAAAAAGAGGGGCCGCAATACCGGCGCTTTATTAGTCATTCTTCTTGTTGGTATGGTAGCTGTTTTTCTAACGGTAGCTTTTCAAAGAAGTAAAAAGCAAACAATTGCCAACACGACTCCGTTACAAATACAAAAGAAAGTAAATGAACAGTTGATCCAACTTGTGGCGCATTTAAATGATTCATCAAAAACCTATGCATTGTCGCCCGGAGAGGTTATCGCTGGCTTTACTGAACCATTAGTGATCAATAAAGATAGTTTCCACCTGGTGGGTAATGGCGCAACAATTAAGGCCGAAAATTTGAACAAAGCGCCGGCACTCATAATCAGCTCAACGGCCAAACATATAGTCCTCGATAGCCTGGTATTTGAAAATTTCGATGTGGGTGTTGTGGTTCAAAAGAATAATATAACGTTCAGGCATGTACGCTTTATTAATTGCCGCGTACCTGTGCAGTATTTATTATCATTTCGCGATTCAGTTGTGTCCGGCAGATTTAAAGATTCAATATTTATCACGCAATCAAAAGTGAAATAATCTATGTCAAATTCCGGTGCATGGTTTAGTAACAGAAAAGCGGAACGCATTTGCTTACTGCTCATCGGTATCATTATGGCCTTGCTTTTCTGGAAATTGTTCACTGTGCAGCAACGTGATTTTGCCGAAGTAGATGCCCGCATTGATAATGGCACCATGATAAACCTGAATGCCGGTAAACCTGGTGAAGCAATGGCCGGAGTATTGAAAAACGGGAAGTATTTTGAAGATCCAAAGGACATAGCATTCATTGCTGCAACCGTAGCGGCGTCAAAGGTTCCCGGTTCTGTTATAGATAACATCGGCACATTAAATAAGAAGCAATATTTCGTAAATGCCGATGAAGCTTTTTTACAAGGCGGAAAATCATTCAAAAGGCGCGTGGAATTATCAAGGGATCTGTTGGGTTTTTCGGGCTCCGATTCCATATCATTTGAAAAGGAAAAAAAACATCCTTTAAATGTTCCGGCACAAACAAACCTGGACTTAGGAACAGACAATATTTCAGGTATTGTTAAGCACGGCGAGCAGGCGGCTCCCGGTGTGTTGCTAAGATTGAGAATACTCGTACAGCAAGACAGTATTAACGCTGCCGGTGGGGACGATGAAAAAAATATTATAAAGTTTAAAAATGGTGTCAGAAAAATATTCATTCGCGACTCTGCTAAAAATCTTCAACTGCTTTCTTTTATTGCATATGCGCGTACGGACGCTGCAGGAAAATATAGCTTTTCCGGCCTGCCAACCAACAAGTCGTATGAAATAATTCCCTTG
>JBDTKB010000341.1:0-8252 GCA_039935555.1 Ginsengibacter sp.
CCGTTACTACCATATCGAGATAGCATGTATATTCTTCTTCGGGCAGGCCTAACCGTTGTGCTATCGCCGTAATAAGCTTATATCCTACACCACATCCGCAAAGCTCTTTATAAGGGTAATTACAATCTTTTTGTTTTGGATTGAGAATAGCTATTGCCGGCGGCAACTCCATATCTGGAAGGTGATGATCGCAAACTATAAAATCCAGGCCTAACGTACATGCATACCCGATTAGCTCTACAGACTTTATTCCGCAATCGAGGGAAATAATTAGATTAAAGCCGTTTTGTTTTGCAAAATCAATTCCCATCCTACTTACGCCATAACCTTCCTTATAGCGATGCGGTACATAAAACGCAATATTTTCTTCTTTATAAATTTTTTTAAGAAAGCGGTACATGCAGGCAACAGAAGTTGTTCCATCAACATCATAATCGCCAAATACAAGAATTTTTTCTTCGTTTTCAATAGCCTTTAAAATTCTTCGCACAGCTTGTTCCATGTCCTTCATAAGAAATGGATCATGAAGCTGGGCGAGTTGCGGCCGAAAATAATCTTTCGCTTTTTCGAAAGTATCTACACCTCTCTGCACTAAAATTTTGCAAAGCGCTGTATTGATATGAAGTAATTGTTGTAAGGCAACAACTTTCCCCTCATCAGTTGATAATATTTTCCATCTTTTTTCCATGCTTCATCAAATTCTCAGCCTGCAATTAATAATATATTTTAATATCGTTGCTTAATTAATATTTTCTATCGGTCGTATAAAGAACAAGTTCTTCCAATCCTTTTCTAACATCACTTTCGGGAAATTCAAATAATATTTGCAGCGCTTCGTCCCGGTATTCCATCATTTTTTTATCAGCATACTTAATACCTCCCGATTCCGTAACCTTTTGTAAAACATAATTTATTTTTTCCGGATCTTTATTTTCATTTTTTATTATGTAAATAATTTTTCTTTTTTCTGAAGAAGAGATATTATTTAGCGTATATATTAAGGGCAGCGTTAATTTTTTTTCCTTTAGATCATTGCCGGTTGGTTTACCAACGTCTTCATTTCCATAATCAAAAAGGTCGTCTTTTATTTGGAAAGCAATTCCAGTTTTTTCACCAAAACTTTTCATTTTTGCGGTTATATTTTCGTCGTTACTTGTACTCCAGGCGCCAACTGCACACGCTGAAGATAAAAGAGATGCAGTTTTGCTTCGTATAATGGTGAAATAAGTATCTTCTTTCAGGTTCAAATTGCGTGCTTTTTCCAATTGCAATAATTCACCCTCACTCATTTGTTTCACAGCTTCTGATAAAATTTGAAGATGTTTGAACTCTCCTGCATCTGTTGATAACAGCAATCCCTTTGAAAGTAAATAATCTCCAACAAGTACGGCGATTTTATTTTTCCATAAAGCATTAATTGAAAAGTATCCACGTCTTTCAAGAGATTCATCAACAACATCGTCGTGCACAAGCGTCGCAGTATGTAACAATTCAACCAGGGCAGCGGCCCTATAGGTAGATTCATTGATATTTCCGTGAAGTTTAGCGCTCAGAAAAACAAACATTGGTCTCAATTGTTTCCCTTTTCTTTTTATGATATATTTCATAATCCTGTCAAGCAACGGCGTATTGCTCTTTACAGACTGGGCAAACTTCTGCTCAAAAATGCGCAATTCATCAGCAATAAGGTCTTTGGAAAACTTCATAAATTATAAAATGGCAATATAGTGCAGAATAAAATAGATATTTAAATAATCAGCCTACTATGTAATCAGGAAACCTATAGAATTACGATAGAACGAGTTAATTAAATTTGTTATAAATAGGTACGATTTAGAACTTCTATGCCTTCAAACTTTAATGATTACAACATCAATACCTAATATAAATCTTTGAAAATCTAAAGAAATGCTAAAAATAATTTGATTTTTGGTAACCGTTTGATATTTTTGCACACAATCAACCCGTTCTATTCAGAAATCAATAACTAATTAATTATGGTAAACAAACAGTTTAAATTATTATTAGCAGGAATTTTATTCCTGTTATCCTCTGGTGTTTTCGCCCAGGATACAAGTGTCTATAATATTTATGACTCAAGTGTTATATCCTCAAAAGGACAGGCACAACAAAATGAGTTTATGAATAATACATATGATTTTCCTGCCAAACCCCGCACTCAATTAGAGGTTGGAGTTTCAGCGGGTATGTTTTCAGTGAGTGGAGATGTATCTGCAAAATTGCCAACAATCGGATTTGCGGTTCATGTTCGAAAGGCGTTGGGTTATATCTTTTCATTAAGATTACAATATTTATATGGGGTAGGAAAAGGCCAGAACTGGAAATCCTCTTTTGGATATTTACACAATCCAGCCTGGGCTCAATATAGTTCAGTAGCTTCAGTGCCCGTTTATTATAATTACAGGACCCATGTTCAGGATTTAGGTTTACAAGGAATTTTCACCCTGAATAATATTCGTTTTCATAAACAAAAAACGGGAATGGTTATTTATGGAGGTATCGGTATAGGCGGAACAATTTATGATACGAGAGTTAACGCCTTAAATGGAACAACTCCTTATAATTTTGCTCAAATTACTACCTCTGGTTATTCAAACAGGAAAGATATACGCAGCCAGCTAAAAAGTTTAATGGATAAGTCCTACGAATCTAAGGCTGAGACGAACCCCAATGATCCGAAAGTATTTGGACAAGTTTTTAAACCATCAGGATCCATTATTGGAGGAATTGCCTTTAAATTGAGTAAGCGTGTAAATCTTGCTCTTGAAGATAGATTTACTTTTATAAAGTCGGATTTGCTTGATGGCCAGCAGTGGCAGGAGCATCCAGCCAGCGACCCGGTTCAAACCCGCGATTTTGATACTTACAACTATATTTCTTTAGGTCTGAACTTTAACCTGGGCTCTAAATCTGTTGAACCGCTTTGGTGGCTTAATCCTTTGGATTACGCGTATAGCGAAATTAACAATCCAAAGCACATGAAAATACCAAAACCTGTATTTGATGATGCTGATGGTGATGGGGTTGTTGATCAATTGGATAAAGAACCAAATACACCAGCAGGTTGTGCAGTTGATACGCATGGTGTAAGCCTTGATACTGACGGAGATGGTGTTCCTGATTGTAAAGACAAAGAAAAAATTACTCCAACCTATTGCCAACCAGTTGATGCTGATGGTGTAGGTAAGTGCCCTGATCCTGAATGTTGCAAAAACATGGTGATGGCTGACACGAACAAATGTCACATCGGAGATTTACCAAGTGTATCTTTCAGGGGCAATAGCGGAAGTGTAAGTAGCGATGCTAAAGCAATGCTTGCGACAGTCGCTTCTAAAATGAAAAATAACGCTGAATGCTCAATCATCATAACTGGCTACCCTGCTGCTTCAAAAGCTTCACAATCACTTTGTAACAAAAGAGTGGATGCTATTAAAGCATACTTAACAGAAAAAGAAGGAATTAGTGCTGACAGAATTGATACACACTGTGAAGTTGGTGGTGGCGATGCAAATACAGTTGATATTAAGTCTAAATAATTAGCTTTTGTCTAAATATTAAAACCTTCCCGCATCGGGGAGGTTTTTTTGTGCAATTATCAAAATATTAACTGCTTAGATTTTGTTTCAAATTTTTTAAAAATCATTTTTGTTCAAAATCACTTAATTTCGCCGTTCTTTATGAAGTTAGCCGTAGTCTTAATGGTGCCATTTTTTATATTAGCGTCCTGCTCTAATCAATTTAGTAAAGTGCTCAAAAGCAAAGATTATGAGTACAAGCTAAAAATGGCAGATAAGTATTATGAGAATAAGAATTATAAGAATGCCGAGCAATTGTACATTGATCTCTTTGCTGTTTTTAAAGGCACAGAAAAATTTGAGGAGTTATATTATAAGTATGCATACTGTTCTTTTTATCAAAAAAACTATGCCGATGCTGAAAATCTTTTCAAGGGATTTTTAGAGGTTTTTCCCAACAGCGCAAAGGCGGAAGAGATGGCTTATATGCACGCTTACACCTATTATATGCAATCTCCAAAGGTAGAATTGGAGCAAATAAACACAAGCAAGGCAATAGGAATGATGCAGTCTTTTATAAGTACTTATCCTAATTCGGGAAGGATTAAAGATGCAAATGATATTATAGCAAAATGCAGATCTAAACTGGAGTTGAAAGATTATAAAACTGGTGTGTTATATTATAACCTCCAACAGTATCATGCGGCAGGTATTTCGTTTACAAATTTACTAATTACCTATCCTGAGTCATCTAAAGGAGAGGAATACATGTTAATGGCAATTAAATCTTATTTTCAATTTGCCAAAATGAGTGTGTATAGTAAGCAGGAAGAGCGTTATCAAAAAGTCTCAACAGAATATTTTGACTTTGTTGACAGGTATCCTGAAAGCAAAATGTTGAAAGAAGCAGAAAATTATAAAAATCTTAGTCTGAATAATATTAAACAATTACAAAATGAGCAAATTAAGACGCCAGCAGAGCGCTAACACAAGTAACGTTGTTGAAACAAAAAACCTTACAGATGTAAAAGCTAAGACCGGAAATCTTTATGAGTCTATAGCTGTTATTGCAAAGAGGGCAAATCAAATTAATATTTCAATTAAAGAAGAACTTCATAATAAATTGGAAGAATTTGCCAGTCATACGGATAGTCTTGAAGAAATTCATGAAAATAAAGAGCAAATAGAAATTTCCAAGGCTTATGAAAGAATGCCTAATCCGGCACTTTTGGCGACTGCCGAATTTATGGATGACAAGATCTACTATCGTAGAAACGAGGATAATCTTTTTGCTTAATAGTTAGGATTTCCTGGTCATATTGTATAAAGCGATTTTATAGTAATCTTTGCATAAGAAATGATAATTTTAATGGCGGTTTTATACCGCCATTTTTATTATTGGGAATTTAAAGGAAATAACAACTATTGTATTTAAGAAGTGCCTTATAAACCATTAAGTAAAATACCGTAATAAGAGGAAACAATTAATGTGCAAAATATAAAAGGAAAGAAAATATTATTATGTGTAACCGGAAGCATTGCTGCTTACAAGGCCGTGATTTTATTAAGGCTTCTTATAAAGAGTGGGGCCGAGGTAAAAGTAATTATGACAAAAGCTGCAATCGATTTTGTTTCTCCACTGACTTTTTCAACCCTTTCAAAAAATAAAGTTCTTTCTAATCTTTTTGAGGAAGAAACCTGGTCCAACCACGTAATGCTCGGAAGGTGGGCCGATTTACTCATTATAGCTCCGGCATCTTGTAACACTATTGCTAAGCTGGCCAATGGAATTTGCGAAAGCCTTTTACAAGCGGTATATCTTTCTGCAAACTGCCCGGTGGTAATTGCGCCGGCAATGGACGAAGATATGTGGCACCATCCTGCTACAAAAAAAAATATACAAGTTTTAAAAAGCAACGGCAATAAGTTTTTGGATGTCAACAATGGCGAACTTGCCAGCGGATTATTTGGCCAGGGCAGAATGGCGGAGCCTGGAGATATCCTTACCTATGTAAGCGATTTTTTTTTGAAACAAAATAGTTTGAATGGCTTAAAAGTGTTGGTAACAGCCGGGCCAACTATTGAAGCAATTGATCCGGTAAGGTACATTAGTAACCGATCAACTGGAACCATGGGCATTTTTATTGCTGAAGAATTCGCAAGCCGCGGAGCTGCCATAAACCTGGTACTTGGCCCTACGGAAATTGAGGTGCTACCTGCAATAAATACAACGCGGGTTATTTCAGCAAATGATATGTATGAAGCCACTGTAAATTACCTTGATAAAGCGGATGTGATCGTGATGGCAGCGGCTGTTGCAGATTATACTCCGGAAAATCCTGCAATAGAAAAAATAAAGAAGAAAGAAAATTCTCTCTCCATTAAATTGGTTAAAACCAACGATATTCTTTTGAGGGCAGGAGAATTAAAAAATGCTCATCAAACGCTGGTTGGTTTTGCATTGGAAACTAATAATGAAAAAGAAAATGCACAAAAAAAACTTGCCAATAAAAATGCGGACTTGATTGTTCTTAATTCACTAAATGATGCCGGAGCCGGATTCGGAAATGCTACTAACAAAATTACTATTTTTGATAAGAAAGGAAATGAGTACAATTTTGAAAAAAAATCAAAAAGAGAAGTTGCTAAGGATATTGTAAACGCTATCATCAATTTTAGAAATGTATAAAGGAATTCTTATTTTATTTTTATGTCTTTCGATTTTGCAAACCCGCGCGCAGGAACTAAGGGCGAGGGTAAATGTCTCAAGCAGCCAGGTGAACAATAGCGTTGACAAAAAAACATTTCAAACGCTACAAACATCCCTTAATAATTTCGTTAATAATCGCAAATGGAGCACAGATAATTTTGGGCAGCAGGAAAAAATTGACTGCAGTTTTTTATTGAATCTAAAGTCTACTGATGAACCAAATGTTTATACGGCTTCTTTAACAATCCAATCTGCGCGGCCTGTTTTTAATTCTTCGTATAATTCTCCTATAATTAATTTCCAGGATAATGATGTAGCCTTTAAGTATGTTGAATTTCAGCAATTGGAATATGATGATAACAGGGTTTCAGGAACTGATGCGTTGGTTTCTAATCTTACGGCAATTTTTGCCTACTATATCAATATTATTTTAGGAATGGATTATGATTCTTTTTCTCAAAGAGGAGGAAATGTCTATTTTCAAAAAGCGCAAAATATCGTAAACAATGCGCCCGAAGGAAAAAATATTTCAGGATGGAAAGCATTTGATGGTACGAGGAACCGCTATTGGCTTGCTGAAAATTTATTAAACAGCAGGTATACCATTATGCACGATGCTATTTATGACTATTATAGGTTAGGCCTCGATAAGCTTTATGATGAGGAAGCAAATGCGCGGGTGCAGATATTGAATATGCTTGGAGTTCTAAATAGTTTTAATACAGAGAATCCTAATACCATGATCTTACAATTTTTTTTCCAGGGTAAATCACAAGAACTCATTCAAATTTTCTCAAAAGCTACGCCTCAGGATAAAACTAAGGCACTTGAATTATTGCAGCGGCTTGATGTGTCTTCTGCAACAAAATATAAAGAAGGGCTTAAATGATGAAAAATACTTTCTTTTTCATATTATGTTTTGTAGTTTTTTCTTGCCGGGATAAAAATAAAGTTCCTCCGGAAATAATCGGGCAAAGTGAAATGCAGTCTGTTTTATGGGATGTTATAAGAGCACAAATTCTTTCATTGGAAGTGGCCCACAAGGATTCCTCAATTAATGAGATTGCGCACACTAAAGCTCTTACCAAAAGGGTGTTTGAAATTCATAAAATTACTGCATCAGATTTTGGAAAAAGTTATAACTGGTACACGAATCATCCCGATTTAATGAGAATTATTTTTGACAGCCTTAGTGTAAAAAAACAAAAAGAAAATGATTTGCAATTGGAAAAAAGAGCAAAACCAATCAAGAAAGTAGACTCACTTTAAAATAAAATAGATGAATAAAGTTTACAAAGACGCTGACGAAGCACTAAGTGATATACAAAGTGGTAATGTAATTATGCTTGGTGGTTTTGGGCTGTGTGGAATTCCTGAAAATTGTATTGCTGCATTGGTAAAAAAAAGAATAACTAATCTTACATGCATTTCAAACAATGCCGGTGTTGACGATTTTGGAATTGGTTTATTATTGCAACAAAAGCAAGTAAAAAAAATGATCGCATCATATGTGGGCGAAAACGCCGAATTTGAAAGACAATTATTAAGTGGAGAATTAGATGTTGAATTAATTCCTCAAGGCACTCTTGCTACAAGGTGTATGGCGTCAGGGTATGGATTGCCGGCATTTTTTACACCGGCAGGCGTTGGAACTGAAGTTGCTGATGGAAAAGAATTAAGAGAATTTAAAGGGAAACAATACTTAATGGAATATGCGTTTGATGCAGATTTTGCATTAGTGAAAGCGTGGCGCGGCGATACTACAGGCAATCTTATTTATAAAGAAACAGCCAGGAATTTTAATCCGCTCATGGCTATGGCTGGCAAAATTACTATCGCCGAAGTTGAAGAATTATTAGAACCCGGCGCGCTGAATCCCAATGAAATTCATACCCCTGGAATCTATGTTCACCGGATTTTCGAAGGTAAGAATTATGAAAAAAGAATTGAACAAAGAACCGTTAGTAAACGGGATGTTTAGTTAAATCTACGGAAATCACTATTCG